>CAZBYL010000009.1:49973-51393 GCA_964496275.1 uncultured Synergistaceae bacterium
GCATCATGCCAAGGCTCTCTCCTATGCAAAACCTTCCGCCAGAAGATAGACATCCCCCCGCTTCACCCATCAGAAACAAAAGGCCTCATCACAAATCACCTCTTAGGCGAATCCAAATAAGGCGGAAAATCCTTGCACATAACCTTTGATATATCAACGACAGGATTGCCCGTAGAATCATATCTCTTGGTTATCTCCATGCGCAAATTACTATCCTCGCATGTCCCAGCCTTCCCGGCCTTAAACCCCCGCTCAAACCCCTCAGCAAACCCGTCCTCATAAGTTTTAATCATCAACCCAGGCCTCCCAATCATCAGAAAACAGTTTAATTACACATGTCGGCTCACTTCCTCAACAACAGCCCTCACACGCTCAATATCTCCTTTCCACTCAAGCCGTCTATACCCGTCAGACACAGTAAGAGTAAACGAATCCGCAAACATCTCAGCAGCAACCTCCATCACTCCAAACAAAACGGAGAGCGCCGTACATTTCTCAGCACTCTCCGCATGTCCGCTATGCTCAACAAAATTTGTACCGAAAACCAAAATAATCTTCCCTCCTCTCGTGACACTTTGAATGACAGGTTTTGACACTTTGTGTCAGGTTCAAAAAAGTTCAAACCCTTGCTATCACTATATATATTACTATTTTATGACACTTGTCACTTGATAAATATAAATACAATATATATAGAATACATATTACATAAAGCCGACTATAGCCAAAAATGGCCTAAAAGTGTCACGACCTTGCTATGACTGAATAAAACCCATGTTTTTTCAAAACGAAAGTGACACAAACAAAAGTGACACGGCCAAAACCGACCTCAGTATTACTTAGGTCGTCGGTCTAGCTGCAAATTTAAAAAATTTTTTTAATTTTGGAATTTCTGATTTTTTTTACGTAAGTTTATGGAGGGGTACCCTACATGCAACCCCCCCCCGCCCCAGATCTGTCGGGCATGCCCTCCGCAGTACCAAGCCCCTAAGAAGCACTAAGACCTACAGAGAACAACTAAACACAAATAAACATTCTCAAGCCAAACAATAAGAACTTAAGCGAACCAGAGACGCGCAAAGCACCTTAGAAGATAAAGTAAGGAAATAAGCACATAATATCGTAAGATACCCTGATATATGTCCTATAATATAGCTTATGTTATATAAAGTAGCTTACATTTAGGATAAACAAGAAGAAATAATCTAAGAATGTAAAGTTTCAGCCTCGATCGGAGTAGCCGCAGGTAATTGCATACCAGGAGATACCACAAGACGCTGAACTCCATCCTCGTCAGCGTCAATAATAATCCCGCGAGCCTGATCAGCCAGAGCAGCCATAACAGCCCCATTGTCGATAGGCGCGCTATGGTCAACCCGAATAGCCTGCCCCGGTCTCCCGTAACATCTATCCAACAGCA
>CAZBYL010000010.1:0-48990 GCA_964496275.1 uncultured Synergistaceae bacterium
AGCAGCTGACTTGTAATCAGCAGGTCGGAGGTTCGAGTCCCCTCGCCGGCTCCAGAAAACAAGGAAAGTCAGTCATAGCAAGGCTTTTCTTCATACTATAAAGCGAATTTGGCTATCTTTTTCCATTGGTACTAATTATTGGTACGAATTGGAGAAGGTAGCCAATGTCGTATTTGCCCTCATGTTCACAGTCTGTATATAAACTCAATATACCTAGTATAATTGTCAAAGGAACTGTATATCACTTTCGTCAGATTGTACCCAAAGACCTTTCTACTTATTTCCACAAGAAAGAGTTCAGATTGTCTTTGCGCACTTCTGACAAGAGGAAAGCAAGCCGGAAGGCGTTACTCATGCGCTGTATGCTATGGGATATATTTACTTCAATAAGAGAGGGTAGTTTGAAAATGGACACAGAGAATTTAAAGCGAATTGAAAGTATTGCTGACTGTATAGTGCATAATAAAACTACCGCTTTTGAGGATTTGGGGCTTGCAAAATACACCTTAGGTTATCTTAGCCCGAAAGACTACAGAAGTCTGCATTTAGAGGCGGCTTAATTTTGTCCAACTTTTTGTCTGCCCCCCCTCCGTACTTTAGTTTGTATCAACAAGCAGACAGAAAACTTATTGCCTTATATGGTATAAATAGTCGTATTTGTTTTTTTATACCTGCCAGGTTGTAATGCCAAGTCTCTTTGCTCTGCCGAGGACAATATCAATGTACTCGTTTTTCATCGAGTCATCTAAGAAGCTTTGCTTAATCAGCCTTATCATAGGATCTATTTTTTTTCCGAACCGTTTTATCGCATTTCTATATTGTATTTCTTTGAGATGAGCACTCTCGGCAAATTTTAAAAAATCAATCTCCTTTATTTTGCTTTTCTTGCCGTTGATAGGCATTGCGAACTCTTCCGAGTCGATGTTTTCTGATATGACGAGCCTTGTCGAGAGCAAGTCATACGCCGGTGCCAGAATCAGCTCTTCCGCGTTATAGAGCAATGAAAAATTCTTAAGGTGCATATCTCCATTTCCGGTTATAAATGTGAATATGAGAATGTCCATCAGGCGCGTCAAGTCGTAGCCTGGCTGTGTAGAATATTTACGTATCGTTTTTGCCGTGAGTTCCATTGAACCACGATACTTATTTTCTGTGATATGCTCTGTGGCTTGACAGAAATCTTCCATGTGACGGACTCTTTTAACGATTCTGTTTTTTTGAAAGACCGCTCTGTCTATGCGCAAAGTGAGATATGCCAATTCACCCGAAGCAAGCGGCAAAAGACCGCTTGGAGCCGTATTTATTCCGACCGCTCTTGCCATAAGCATTGTCAGCGCTTCATTTTCCGGCAGAGAAGGGTAGTCCTCTGACTGCGGCTTTAGAATATAGTCGCCGAGAAGACCTACAAACGTGAGTTTACCGCTCTGAACGTCTGACAGATCAAGCGAGAGTTTTGGCTGTACTCCGGTTACGCTGATATTGTTGATGATGCTGCGGCGAGCCAGTTCATGGAGATCGTCTAAAGTGTATTGAAGCGTCGGGGGCTCTTTGCGCCCGAAAAGTTCCATGGAGCACTTCTCATGGTAGAGCCCATTTTCCAGGGGCTGACAGCAGTACAGGCATTTTTTGAAATCAGCCATTGATATCTTCCTCCGTCCTTACAGACACCGCACCTATGCACTCACGGCAGCATGCCATGAGCAGTCCCATCCTGTCGTGCTTTTCAAGTTTCCAGCTTTTTACGGCAATATTTAATGTCCATCCCTCAGGAATAAGTCCGTCAAAGAATGGATGAAGGATGGAAGATGTGAAAGGCTCTTCTCTCAGCGGCATTGTGACACTGATTGGCAAAGGAGATTCGGAATTGAGATATTCCAAACTATAGGTGAAAGCATAACCTGTGTCACTTTCCGTAAGAGTGCCCGTGTGCTTGTCGAAAAGGTATATTTCTGCTCTTCTCATCTTCTATCATCTTCTGTTGTTTTTACCGGCCCCAGTTTCATTCCGAAGAGGAAGAGCAGGTCATTGACTTTATCCATGCGCAGTGTGCTTTTGCCGCATTCAAGCTCTCTGATAAAACGAAGCCCCACGCCCGCTCTTTCTGCCGCTTCTTTTTGCGTCAGTCCGAGTTTTTTTCTCATATTCTTCACTGCGAGTGCAAGGTCATTCATTTCAATATCCCCTTTAGGGTATAATATGCGCTTTGTTAATACATATTACACCTTTTAGGGTATAAAAACAACGCCTCCGAAAAAGAGACACAGAGTAGAACTTGTGTAGAAAACGAGCCCGTTCCAATAAGTTTTAGCGGACTTTAAATCGGCTTTGGCAGCTCTTTAATTTATACCTTATAGGGTATAAATTAAAGAACCGGAAACGCTTTATACCTCTTAGGGTATAATATTTACTCTCTCTGTTTTACCGCGTGACTCAATGAAGGCCGACCATGAGCCTTGTCGGCAATCCGGGCCGACCTTTGTTTGCAATGCAGACCTCGCCGAACGCGGACAGGTACTCATCAACACGCACGTCAATCAAGCGCTGACGATAGCCGCTTTTTTCATTTGCTTCACCTCAGCCACACTATAGTTCATTCAGTACAATTATGTAATGTTATTAAGTAAGATTTAATAGTATTATTCAGTATATTTTTTCTAGTTCTTCGTCCCTCAGCAGCGAATATACCCGGCGTTGTTTTTTTACCGCCTTTTTTAATCTCTTCTGCTTTTGTAATTCCCGCCTTATTTTTTGTGAAAGAACATGAGCGCTGTAATGTAATGCGTGATCGTTGTCGTGCTTTAAGAGACAATGCTCGATGTCAATCTTTCGCGACATTTTCTTCAAATACCCAATAAACATTTCACACAATCCATTATTAACGCTATGCAGTCCTTTGGCCCACATTGATATAGCTTCTAAGTCATAGAACATGTATGCCTTTGTATATCCCTTTTGGGCAGCAACATTGAGCACTCGCATAAACGCCAGTACCTCGGCGGTCATTGCGCCGTGTTTTATATATCGCAATTTTTCGTTCCCTTTTAGCTCTCCTGAAAACCGGTGTATCTTACCGTCAGGCGTTATCATTATGCCGCCCATATACATAATATTTCCATTGTAAATAAAGCTAGCGTCCGTATAAATCGCGACAGAGGATTTATCTGTAAGAGCCGGAAGCATCAGCATTTTTAACCATCCTTTGCTTTTATATTGACGTTATGAAATTTTTTAATCGTTACTTTTATATTCTGGTGAATCGCTTTTTATCGTATTGTTAGTTTTCATAGTACAAGTATTCCGATATATGTAAAATGGTGCGTTTCGCAGAAGCTACTGCAAGATGACTCCGCTATGCCGTAAGAGTTAAGTTTTTAATTAACACAATTGCTTCAAAACCTCTGGGACCGGTTCTTTTGCGCCATCTTGTCATCGAACTCGAATCCAAAGGCAGCTCTGTCATAAAGTATTCCATGCCGCATAAGAGAGATAGGAAATCTATGATTTCCGTAATCGAACTCAGTATGTTTATCAAAAGTATTGCCAGTACGGGTTTTCGAGAAATTCCATGACTGTTGCTTCGTCTTTATCCGTTATATGGCATCAGTACGGCAAACCTGCGGCTGCTCTTGAGTTTCACCGCGAGTTTTGACTAAAAAATTCTGTTATTCTCTGCTTTCCTCCCGCCCGAACGCAGGACAAACAAAGTTATTTCGGAGGGGACTCCGAGCCGAAGCGCGAAGCCGTTCCAGAGGAGCGTGCCGGGGCTTACATAGAGCTTCATAGGACCAACCTGATACCACCCTCTGACAAACCCTCTGTTGAAACGGGCGATCAGGCGGTCAAGCCCCACGACCATTCCCCCGTGTGTATGACCTGAGAGCTGAAGTGCGGCGCCGTGCGCTGAATTTTCCGGCGCGCCGTCGGGGCGGTGCGACATCAGTATGATTGGCGCATCTTTCGGAACTCCGCTCAAGGCCAGCCCTAGATTAGGCCCTCCGGTTACAGAACCGGCGCCCATTGGATCCGTGACACCCGCTATGACAATTTGCCCGCCGTCCGCAAGGACAACGGCATGAGAGTTCTCCAGCATTGTTATGCCGAGCTCTTTGAATTTCTTTGACCATGCGCCATAGCCGGAATAGTATTCATGGTTGCCTGCCGAGCCGTAAACACCATGTTTTGCGCGAAGGTCTGCAAGCGGCGCGACTCCGCTGAGTCTGTTCTCCACAGTGCCGTCAACCATGTCGCCGTTCAGCAGAATGATGTCAGGCGACAGAGCGTTTGTCTTTTCCACTATGGATTTTATCAGGGGCGCCCTGTTCATCGCGCTTATGTGAAGGTCTGCGAGCAGAACGACCTTCATTCCGTCAAGCTCTTGAGGCAGACCTTCGATTACGGCTTCCTCCGTTTTGACATCAGGCACGCGCACCGCGCTCCATGTTCCATAAAGCGACAGCAGCATAGCGGCAAAGAGCACCGCAAGCGAAGCCGTGCCGCACGGAAAGGAGCGGCCTCGCGCAAATATCCTCAGGACAAGCCGCACTATGTCCTTTACCGCAAGCAGCAAAAACAGCAGAAAAAATGTATTGTACAGCCACGAGGCCGTCATAAGTACAAATTGCGGAAGCTCAGGGGCGAAGAACAGCCCGCCGCCGAGCCTTTGCAATATCATGCCCTGAAACGATACCAAAAGCAGGGCGGAGGCTCCGAGCAGTTTATACCACCAACTTATTCCCAATGGCGCAAGCAGGCTCAGAAATTCATAGGCTGAAAGAGTACAGGCTATAATTATCAGCGGCATAGGCATACGATTTCAGACATTCTTTCCCATTTCATAAGCCTGCTGCATCGCTGCGCTTTTCTTTATATCCCCGGACTTCCATGCCCCCGTGCCGCAGATAATGCCCTTTTCAACAGCTCCGTCAAGACAGTCCTCGACGGTTTGCCCATCGTTTGTACATCGCTTGCCCATCACTTGCCAAAGTTTTTCAGCCATCGTTCGCCAACTCTCCCAACCATCGTTCAACGCCCCTGCCCCGTCCATCGTTTGCCAACGGTTTGCCAATCGCTTGCCAAAGGTTCTAACAATCGTTCAACAATCGTTCAACGCCCCTGCCCCGTCCATCGTTTGCCAACGATTTGCCCATTGTTTGTCAAAGGTTCTAACAATCGTTCAACAATTGTTCAACAATCGCTCAACCATCGTTCAACGCCCCTGCCCTCTATTCTTTAATTCCCGCCATAAGAAGGCCTATTTTCTCGATATCCGCGTTTGTCGGGCGGTCTATGACTCCGTCGATTTCTCCGCTGTACATTACGGCTATTCTGTCGGAAAGAGAGGTTAGCTCTTGCAGATCTTTTGATATGAGGAGTACGGCGGCTCCGGCTTCTCTTGCTTCTATGAGTCTTTTGTGTACAAATTCCGCGGCTCCCACGTCGAGTCCCCATGTCGGCTGCATTGCTATTATGACTTTGGTGCGTTCGGATATTTCGCGTGAAAGCATCAGTTTTTGCAGGTTGCCGCCTGACAGGACTCGCACCGGAGCAAAGAGGGAGGGGATTTTTACATCGTATTCGTCAACTCTTTTTTGTGCGAAATCCGTGATGTAGCTCCAGTCGAGAAAGATTGAATTTGCCGCCATGGGCGCACGGGAGTAGTCTTTCAGCGCCATGTTTTCAATTATGTTCATGTTCGCTACGAGTCCGACGCCTTTTCGGTCGGCCGGAATGTAGCTTATGCCGCTCTCAATGAAGGCGCGCGTGCTGCTTGAGGTTATGCCGCGCCCGTCTATTTTTACGCTGCCCTGTTCCGCACGGCGCAGTCCGGCAAGCACCTCGCAAAGTTCATCCTGGCCGTTGCCGTCCACTCCCGCGATTCCGAGGATTTCTCCGCTGCGTATGGAGAGCGATACGTTCGTAAGCGCCTGTGCGCCCCGCTCGTCTTTTAGGCAGATGTTCTCACACTCAAAGAGCACTTGCCCCGGTTTGCGGTGCTCCGAGCCTAGTGTGATGTTCTCGAGTTCGTGGCCGACCATCATGTGAGCTATCTCTTCTTTGGATATTCCGCTCGCGGCGCGTGTGGCGATGCGCTCACCTTTTCGCAGAACCGTTAGTCTGTCGGATATTTCCATTATTTCTTCGATTTTGTGTGAGATGAGGACAATTCCATGTCCGGCTGCCGTCATATTTTTTATTGTTTTGAAGAATTCGCGTATTTCCTGCGGAGTCAGTACGGATGTGGGTTCGTCAAGTATCAGCACTTTTGTGCCTCTGTACAGCATTTTTAAAATTTCGACGCGCTGCTGCTCGCCTATCGAGAGCTGCCATATTTTTGCTTCGGGGTCTACGGCAAGAGCGTATTTTGCGGATATCTCACGAATTCTGGCTATTACCTCTTCTTTGTGTATTACAATGGGCAAATCTTTGAGCCCCAGTATGATGTTTTCCCAGACAGTGAATACAGGTACCAGCATGAAGTGTTGGTGAACCATTCCTATGCCGCGGCCGAAGGCTGATTTTGGGTTGGGGAGGAGTACAGGCTCCCCTTCTATATAGATGGAACCTGAATCCGGTGTGTAGATTCCTGCCAGACAGTTCATCAATGTCGTTTTTCCCGCACCGTTCTCTCCCAGAATGCTGTGAACTTCTCCTGCAAAGAGGTCAAAGTCTACTTTGCGGTTCGCATATTGACCGTAGAAAACTTTATCAATGGCGCGCATAGAGACGAGCGCATTTTTCGTTTCCGTCATTGTTAAGCCCCCATTCATTCATGCAAATATAGCAGTTTTTTGCACATGCGCCAACAGTTCAGGCAAAATTCCCTCAAAAAAATGACGGAATTCATTTTTAATATGGAAGAATTAACGTTCTTGTGATATCCTTCATAAATGTCAGGTATGTACACCGCAGTACAAAATCGGAGGAGGAAGTTCTTTATGAGAAAATGTATTTTGCTTGCCGCAGCTATGGTTATGGCTTTTGCAGCTTCGGCATTCGCGCTCGCACCAATTCAGCCGAAGGATCAGAATCCCGCATTTATCTATGTAGGCCCCGCTGCTGACGGAGGCTACAACTACATGCACGATAACGGCCGCAAGATGATGGAGAAGAATAATCCCGGAATCAAGAGTGTCATTGTCGAGTCTGTTCCCGAAGGCCCCGATTCTGAGCGCGTTATGGAGACAGCTATCCGTAACGGAGCGAAGGTTATTTACGCAGACTCTTTCGGGTATATGGATCACGTCATCAATATGGCAAAGAAGTATCCCGATGTCTATTTCAACCACTGCTCGGGCTATAAGGTTGCACCCAACGTCAGCACATATTTCGGACGTATGTACCAGCCGCGCTATCTTTCCGGTCTTGTGGCGGGAGCCGCTACGAAGTCAAATATCATAGGTTATGTGGCCGCATATCCGATTCCCGAAGTTATCCGCGGTATTAACGCGTTTACGCTCGGAGTCAGAAAGGTCAATCCGAAGGCAAAGGTAAAGGTCGTCTGGATATACACATGGCATGACCCCGCAAAGGAAAAAGAGGCGACAAAGGCTCTGTTCGACGCAAAGGCTGACACAGTGGCTATGCACGCCGATACAGGCGGAGCTCCCCAGGCAGCCGAAGAGCTCGGCATGTGGGTTATCGGCTATAACACCCCGATGGATAAGTACGCTCCCAAGCGTCACCTCGTAACTCCCGTTTGGAACTGGGGCAAGTATTATGACTATTCCACAAAGGCCATTGCAAAAGGCACATGGAAGTCTCAGCAGGTTTGGTGGAGCATGAAGGACGGAATGGTAGACCTTTCACCGTTCGGCAAGAATGTCAGCGATAAGACAAAGAAGCTGGTCGCAAGCGAAAAGCAGAGAATTCTCAGCGGCAAGTGGGATGTTTTCACAGGACCTATCAAAGGACAGAACGGCAAGGTCGCAGTCCCGAGCGGAAAATCGCTTAACGACGGCGAGATGCTTTCTATGAGCTGGTTTGTAGAGGGCGTTGACGGTACTATTCCGAAATAAATTCACAGAACAAATTTATCGGGGTCGGTTCGTATGAACCGGCCTTTTATTTTTTATTTATAAAAATATTTGCAAAAAATGATATAATTTCCCAAATGCCGCATGTTTTACGGAGGTTTTGTGATGATTCGATTGAAGTTTGAACCGCGTATGTACAGCCCGCCTTGGATGAATATCTTTATTCCCGTAGCAGCGGTAGTTTTCGGACTATTTATCGGGGGAGTCCTTTTTGCCTGTCTCGGAGTAAATCCGATAAGGGCTTATTATGAGGTTTTGAAGGGCGCGCTCGGCGGCACGTACGGGCTGAGTGAGATTGTAACAAAAGCAATTCCTCTGACGCTTACGGCATTGGGCGGCCTTATTTGCTATAAGATGCTGATTTGGAATATCGGTGCGGAGGGGCAGCTCTGCCTCGGCGCAATTGCGGCAACGGCTGTTGTGCGTTATTTCTTTATCGACAGTTGGCCTGTGATGTTTGTGTTGATGTTTCTGGCTGCGGCAATCGCAGGCGGTTTGTGGTGCATGCTGGCGGGCGCGCTCAAGGCTAAGTGGAATGTCAATGAAACTATAACGACTTTGATGCTGAATTATATAGGTATCAATCTCAGCGAGTATTTTATATACGGCCCTTGGAAAGACCCTATGAGCATGGGGTTTCCTTTCACTCCGAATTTTCCGGAAGCTGCGCGTCTGTGGGTGTTCGGGACGACGCGTATTCACGGCGGTCTTTTTATCGCTCTTGCCATAGCAATTATTTTTCAGCTTTTTCTGAAACGCAGCAAATGGGGTTATGAAATCGCAGTTATAGGCGATAATCCGAGAGCGGCACGTTATTCCGGCATTAACATCGCGCGCAATATTCTTCTTGTCACTTTCATCGGCGGAGCTGTCGCGGGGCTTGCCGGTATGGGTGAAATCGCAGGGCTGCACGGGCGGATGAACCGTGGGTTTTCTATGGGCTACGGATATACGGGAATTCTTGTCGCGTGGCTTGCGCGCCTTTCCCCAATCTATGTGCCGCTTGTAGCTTTTTTGATGGGAGTTCTCCTTGTCGGCGGCGACACTCTTCAGATTGTTATGGGGCTTCCTCTTGCAAGTTTGCAGATTTTGCAGGGCTTGATTCTCTTTTCGATACTTGCGGCTGAGACATGGTCGCGTTTTAAGATCACTATTGTACGTATTGACCGCGCAGAAGACGGCGGCAAAGAGCGGACGTCCGACAAGGAGGCAGGATAATGGAATTTCTGACAGTTGTTCTCGCGGCGGCGGTAAGGAGCGGAACGCCTGTGCTTTATGCCTCGCTGGGTGAAGTGCTTTCTGAGCGCGGCGGAGTTATGAATTTGGGGCTTGAAGGAATTATGCTGGTCGGAGCTTACGCCGGTTTTGCCGTAACTCACGCTACGGGCAACCCATGGATAGGGCTTGCGGCGGCGTTTGCGGCGGGCTGCCTTATCACGCTTATTCACGCTTTTCTCTGTATTACGATGATGTGCAATCAGGTGGTGAGCGGACTTGCTATGGTGCTCACAGGCTATGGGCTGAGCGCTCTTATGGGACGCAATGTGATAGGACAGACAATTTCAGGTCTTACTCCGTGGAATTTGCCGTTTTTGTCGTCCATTCCGTTTATCGGGCCTATATTTTTCAGACACAACGCGATGGTTTATTTGTCGTATGTTTTGATAGCTTTTCTTTGCTGGCTTCTCTTCTATACATCACCGGGACTTAATTTGCGCGCAGTAGGAGAGAATCCTCGCGCCGCTGATGCAATGGGTCTGCCTGTGACGCGCATCAGATATTTTTACTGCATCGCAGGCGGCGGTCTGGCCGGTCTGGGCGGCGGTTATCTTTCGGTCGTTTACGCTCAGATGTGGATTGAGGGTATGACTTCGGGGCGCGGCTGGATAGCTGTTGCTCTGGTTATTTTCGGACTTTGGAATCCTATGCGCGTGGCTTGCGGAGCATATCTTTTCGGAGGCGTGGAAGCTTTGCAGCTCCGTTTGCAGGCGATGGGCTCCACCGTTTCCACCTCACTTTTGATGACTCTTCCATATTTGATGACGATTGTCGTCCTAACCTTCGTATCTCTCAAGGCCGGCAAGGGCCGCCTTTTGGGCGCGCCCACAGCGCTCGGAATACCGTTTAGGCGCGAGGATAGGGAATAGATTTATTCCAGAGTGAGGAATCCCTCTCTTATTGCGTATTTTGTGAGTTCCGCCATGCTGGAGCAGCCAAGTTTGTCCAGTATTCTTCGGCGGTGAGTGTCCACTGTGTTTTTGCTTATCGCCAGGGTGTCGGCTATCTGTTTGCCGTTGCGCCCTTTTACGAGCAGAAGGAGGACTTCCATCTCCCTTTCTGAGAGAGGGTTTGTTTTGTCCGTGTTTTCGTTTCCGAGCAGGCGCAGGTAGTCTTCGACCAGCACGGTGCAAGCTTTTGAAGATAGGTATATGTCGCCGCCTTCAACAGCGTGTATTGCCTCAATCACTGTTTCCGTAGAGCTTTCTTTGAGGAGATAGCCGCGCGCTCCAGCTTTCAGCGTTTCAGCTATGAACCTGCGGTCGCTGTGCATTGAGAGCACTATGACGGCTGTATTCGGAAGAGCCGCCGTGATGCGCCCCGTTGCCAGTATTCCGTTCAGATTCGGCATAGTCACGTCCATCAGCACCATGTCAGGCCTAAGAGTCATCGCCGCTTCCACTGCCTCAAGTCCGTCCGAAGCAGAGCCTACGAGCTCTATGTCGGGTTCGTTTTTTAAAAGGCTTTGCATTCCTTCACGAAAGAGCACGTGGTCGTCCGCTATCAGAAGTCTAGTCATCCTTCTCCTCCTATTCGGTCTCTGCGCTCCCAAGATGCAGCGGAGCCAAGAGCGATATTGTGGTTCCCGCGCTGTTTGATATTATCTGCATGTCTCCGCCGATGTGAATCAGACGCTCTCTTATGCTGAACAGGCCCAGTCCGCAGCCCGTTGTTCTGTTCATTCTCTTTTTCACGGAGAATCCTATGCCGTTATCCTCTATCACTATCTGTATTTTCTTAGGTCCTCTGTTTACGCTTATTGAGACTTTTGAGGCGTGAGAATGTTTGATTACGTTCACCAAGAGTTCTCGCGACATTCTGTAGAGTATTACGCATACCGCATCGTCTGCCGAGAAGTCTTGGAGCCTTCCCCGTTCGGTCACAGTCCACCCTATTCCCCGCGGCGTGAGAAGGTGGTCCGCCAAGGCTTCCACCGCAGGCGTGATTCCCACTTCCAGCAGTATTGGGGGGCTCAGTTCGAATATGAGCTGTCTGCTTTCCGCAATCATCTGTTCCGCAACTTTTATGGATTTGTCGAGAGCCGCTGCGGCTCCGTCCGAGAGTTCGTGCTCGTCCCTTATTTTCCGAAGGTCAAGAAGCAGAGTCAGAAGCGAGTGCCCTATGCTGTCATGAAGGTCCGTTGCTATTTCGCGTCTGGTGTTCTCCTCGCTTATGGTGAGCTGAGTAGCGAGTTCTCGCAGACGCGCTCTGTATTCGAGAAGCTGGCGCTGATTGTCTTTCAGCTTTTCGTCCGATTTTTTCCATTCCGTTCTGTCAAGGAATATTGTGGCCGCCATGTTCTCGGCAATGGGAAATGCGATTACTTCGAGATATTTTCCCGTGTACGCGCTTTCGTTTTCGCAGTGTACGGATTTTTTCGTCCTTAGACACTGTATCAATATGTCGCCCCAGCATGATTCTACAGTGGGCCATATCGCCTGAAAACTTCTGCCTATGACGTCCTCGCGGCGCACCTTGTTCACTCTCTCATAGGCGGGGTTTATGTCCATAAAGATGAGGCTGTTTTTTGTCAAATCCTTGACAGGGCAGTCTGTCTTGTATATCGCTATCGGGTTGAATGAGCGTTCAAAAAAGAATTTATGCGAGAAGTGCTCCATTGGTATCTCTTCCGTTTCCTGATTTATTTAGGCATACATTCGCCTTTGCCGAGTATTTCTCCCGCCGCGTCGGGGCGGGAAATTTTTTCTATCTCCTTATGTACGGCGATCAGCTTCGCTCTGTCGTTTAATAACGCAGATGCCGCCTCAGCCGCGTTTTTAGGCACGGCAAGCGGCAGCGCCGCACCTAAGCCGCAAACGTAGTCCATGTTAAGCTGTTCCTGTCCCGGAATGGGATCCATCAGGAGCAGAGGCAGACGAGACGCCATAGCCTCCGAGAGAGATAGCCCGCCCGGCTTCATTATGCCAATGTCGGAAGCGGCGTAGTAATTTTCCATGTCCGGCACAAATCCGACTATTCTTATGTTTTCCATGCCGCTGTATTTTTTCGCAAGCCGGCCGAAAAGCAGCTTGTTGCTGCCGCATATCACTACTGTTTTGAGTTCTTTACGCAGCGCTAAGGATTCGGCTGCTTCCGTAACGGAACCGGCGCCTATACCGCCCCCGCTTACCATAATAATTCTGTCGTCATCGCGGAATCCGAGAATCTGGCGGGCATGGGCACGCGAAGGAAGGTTTGCATATTTCGGGGCAATGGGTATGCCTGTATCAAATACATTGTTTATTCCCTCGTCCGTGTGCTGTTTTACGGCAACGGGGCTTGCTGCGAATGAGGCCGTGAATATTTTGTTTCTCTGAAATCTGTGGCTTACAAAATCGGTGTTCACGTAGTAGACGGGGAATTTGTCCCTGTTTGAGGCAGCTATGTTTGCCGCGGCAAAGTAGTGAGTGAAATAGACTGCTTCCACCCCCGCAGCGTAAAGGTCAGCCTCTATTTTGGGAACGTATCCGGCGCAGATTGCGTCATGTATTTTGTCAAAGCAGCCTGACTGAAATGAGGGGCGGTCAGAGCTCCAATAGAACCAGCCCCACGCCCGGGGAGCGTAGCGCGCCATGAGAAGATAGCCGTCCGATACAGTCTTGTGCAGTATTTTGGGTATGTAATCCAAGACATCACGGCACAGGACTCTCCCGTTCGGGTGTTCGTCAAGGAATCTGTCTCTGAGAGCCTCCGCAGCAGAGCGGTGTCCCGTTCCCTCAGAGGCGTACAGTATCGCTATCGATTTCAAGACTCTACGCCAGCCCTTTGAAGAGGTCTCCGAGCGTTACTTTGGGGGACGCGTCTTTTTCGGTCTGCACTCTTATCGCTGCAAGAACGGAATCTTTTATCTGCATTTCCGTGTAGTTGCTCGGGAAGTAGAGGGCAGATGCGTCTCCGTGTCCGCCGCCCCGCACCTTTCTTCCGTCTTTGAGCAGCGCCATTACACTGCCTGCAAGTCCGTCCCTGCTTCTGAGAGAGACAGCCCAATCTCCTCCGCCGCGCTTCGCCGTGACTGCCGCAAGAAGGGGCGGATTATCGTCTCTGTCCAGTATCAGCCCGCAGAAGTCGGAGACATCTCCATATTCGAGGACTCCGTCGCATACGAACGATAGTTCGCTGCCCGTGCGAATTATTTTTTCTTTTGCCAGAGCAAAGCGCGCCTCTTGATTGGCTACAAACTCGCACGCCTTTTCATATTCCGTTTCCGTAAGCTCAGCCGAAGGATTTTCCACAAGGCGCATGAGAGCTCCCCAATGTCCGCAGACAGTGACAAGCCCCTGCCAGAGACGGCTTTCGGGTATTTCTCCGAGCCACAGGTCTCTGTCGTTGGCTATTTTCATAAGCGGCTCCAATGAGGATATTACGTCCGCACGGGAAGAAAACTCTTCTTTTGTTCTTATGTAATTCCAGTAGACCATCGCACCGCAGTAGTTCACGTCTATAAGAGCCCACTTCCTCGAAGAGTATCTTTCAAAGTTGCTCTTGTGGTGGTCGAACAGGAAGGGCTCTTTGTCCCTCTCCCATATTCTGTCTATCGTGTCTACTGTGTTCTCTCTTTGGCAGAACAGATCAAGCACAAGCGGCTCCTGCCCGCTCTCCAAAGTTTCAAGTATAAGGTTGTCCACATCTCCGTAGCCTGTGAGAGTCACTTTCAGCAGACGCCCTGTATCTTTATTCGCGTGCCAGGCAAGAGCGGCCGCTGCCACGCCGTCCAAGTCCGTATGGCTTATTATGTGAAGCACGGGTTTTGTCATAGTAATCCCCTTTGCGAAAAATCTTTTACGTCTTTCGTACATTTTACAGCATATAGCTGAGAGTGGCGATTCAAAAACATGCACATATATTATTGTTCACCGGAATTTTTATAATTTATCGCGGCAATCCTGCGTTATAATCGTACTGCGAGGTGATTCGTATGATAAGAGCCGCTATCGATATCGGAACAAACTCTATAAAACTCTGCGCCGCATACGTTGACGGAGCATCTGTGAAAGTCATAAAGGACGTGTGCGAGATTACGAAACTGGGCAGCGGCATGAGAGAGGGCGGAAGCATAACTCAGGATGCCATGTCCGTAAGCGCGGCCTGTATAAAGAAATATGTGAATGAAGCGAGCTCCCTCGGCGCAGAATCCATTATCGCGGCGGGAACTATGGCTCTTCGAAATGCAAAAAATTCTGAGGATTTTATAAGGCGCGTAAAGGAAGAGACAGGTCTGGACGTGAGAGTTATTTCAGGCGAGGACGAGGCGGTTTTGTCATTTAAGGCCGCCATATCATCTCTGCCCCAAGCCTTGACGGGCAGAGTCGTGACATTCGACACAGGAGGCGGAAGTACGGAATTTGTATTCGGCGAGAACGGGCGCATAACGTATAAAAAAAGTGTTGAGATAGGGGGCGTGACTCTTACCGAAGATTATTTTCCGAGCTCGCCCGTCGCTCATGCGGCGCTTGTCTCGGCGCAGGAGCTTATAAAAGAGAAGATAAAGGGCGAAGGCATATCCGCAAACGGTGTTTCGCTGATAGGCATGGGGGGAAACATAACCTCAATGGCGGCGGTGAAACTCGGTCTGGAGGAGTATGACGCGTCTTTGGTTCACGGCATGAGACTCTCTGCCTCGGAGGTGCGCTCTCAAATAGAGCTCTACGCAGCCCGAACTGTGGAAGAGAGGCGGGCAATAAAGGGGCTTAGCCCCGACAGAGCCGGAGTGATACTTGCCGGAGCCTGTATAGTATGTACCGCTATGGAGCTGTGCGGCGCTTCGGAAGTTACAGTGTGCGACAGAGGCCTGCGCCACATGCTTCTTATGGAGTGAGGACGGAATTATGAGAAAATATTATATGTTTCAAAACGGTAAAATTGCACTTGAAGCAAAGGGGACGGAGGTTCCGAACGCCATTCCCCTCTCGCTTGAGACGAGCGTAATCAACATGGGGGCAGTGGACAAGGGGCGGACTGACGGCGACATGTGGGCGGAAATAGCCCCGTCAGCCGCTATTCCCGAGTCTCTTGCACTTTGCGAAAGACGCACTTCATGGCTCACATTGGGCGAGGAAAAATTTTTCAGAGCCGGCAAAGCTTTTCACCTCATGAACTGGCAGAGAACTCACAAATTCTGCGGGAACTGCGGCGCTCCGACTTCCTTCGACGCGGGAGAACTTTCGATGAAGTGCGAAGTTTGCGGCGAGCAGCACTACCCCGTGATATGCCCCGCCGTCATCACCTCAGTCGTTAAGGACGGAACACTTCTGATGGGGCATGGAATAAACTTCCCGCCGGGGCGGTTCAGCGTACTTGCGGGCTTCACGGAGCCGGGAGAGAGCCTTGAAGAGACTGTGATGCGCGAGATATATGAGGAATCCGGCATAAGGGTGAAGAATATAAAATACTTCGGCAGCCAGCCATGGCCGTTTCCGAATTCACTCATGGTCGGCTTCACGGCGGAGTGGGAAAGCGGAGAGATTACACCCGACGTTACGGAGGTAACGGAAGTGAAATGGTGCGCCCCAAACGAGATACCGGATTATTACAGAGGCGTGAGTATCTCCGCAAAGCTGATAGAGGATTTTGTGAGAAAATATTCATAAAGTACTGTTGCGGCGTCAAGAATCATATCGGAAAATCATAAAAATCAAACGGACAGGAGGGAGACTGCATGACCCTAAAAAAATTGACTGCGGCGGCGCTGCTTGCGGCGGCACTCTTCACCGCATCCGCAATTCCGTCGGAAGCAGTTCTCTCGCACGAAGACGCGGGAGCTGTCTGGCAGAAGGTCGCAAAGGCGACAGGGCTGGAAAACCTGCCTTTCAGCGTAAAGGTTGAGAAAGTTCCAAACGCATGGGTGGCAAACGGAAGCTCCGTAACAGTGACAACGGGACTTTTGTCGATGCTCTCCACAAAGCAGGAGCTGTACGGTGTGCTGGCCCACGAAGCCGGACACGCAAAACTCGGCCATTACGAAAAGACAGTCACAAGAGCCACCGGCCTAAGCGTTGCGGCGTCGATACTCGGCAACATTTTAGGCGGCGGAGTGGGAGACGTGGCGGCGGGAGTCGGGGCAAACTTGGCTTATGCCGGTTGGAGCCGCGAACAGGAAGTCGAAGCGGACGACTACTCCGTCCACTTGGCAAACAGCAACGGAGAGGATCCCGTGGGGCTGTACAGCGCGCTGCTCAAACTTTCAAAGAACGGCACAAGAACGGAGCCGAGCGGATTCAACTCACACCCGCCCGATGAGAGACGCCTGCTGCACATAAAAAACGAGATACGCAGCATCAAGCCGGATGCGGCATTCCCGGATGAACCGGCAAAACCCAAAACGGCGCAGAGCGTTAAAAAAAGCGCCGCAGATAACAAAAAAACCGAAAGCAACTATATTGACACAAGAATAGAACAAATGAAGAAAGAAGAAGCGGCAAAGAAGGCCGCGGGGCAAAATAACTGATGTTTGGAAACAAAGGACTCGTACAGATCTACACAGGAAACGGCAAAGGCAAAACGACAGCGGCTCTGGGACTTGCGCTCCGAGCTTCGGGACAGGGTGCGAAAGTTGTAATAATACAGTTCATGAAGGGCTGGGAACACTACGGCGAACTTAAGTCGGCGGGAGTTCTCCCGGGAGTGACTCTTATTCAGACGGGACGGCCTGACTATGTCTACCGCGGACAGGAAACCGAAAAGGATTACAGCGAAGCGGCAAGGGGACTTGAGCTGGCGCAGAAATACGCAAAGGAGTGCGACCTTCTGATACTTGACGAGATAAACGTTGCGCTCGACTATGACTTAATCAGACTAAACGATGTCGAAGACCTGGTGAGATCCAAGCCCGAAAGTCTGGAACTCGTGCTGACAGGCAGAAACGCGGACGAATCGCTCTTAGAGCTTGCCGACCTCGTAACGGAAATGAGAGAGATAAAGCACCCATACCAAAAGGGAATCGAAGCAAGGCGCGGAGTTGAATTCTAGCATCGCCCCTCGCGGCACAGGGAGGACACACAATGTCTGTGATAAGAATATCCACCTTTAATGTAAACTCAGTCAAAAGCAGGCTTCCGATACTCGATGTGTGGCTTGAGTCGGACGCCGCACCCGACATACTCTGTCTTCAGGAGACAAAATGTCAGGACGCGGATTTTCCGAAAGACTTCTTTGAGGCGCACGGATATAAATCGCACTTCAAAGGCATGAAGTCATACAACGGCGTGGCAATAATCTCAAAGATGGAGCCTGACGAAATATCATTCGGATTTGGAGACGGAGAGCAGGAGCCTATGAGAGAAGAATCCGAAAACGCACGTGTCGCATGCGCGCGCTTCGGCGAGATAAACATAATAAACAGCTATGTGCCGCAGGGCAAGGAGCTGGACAACCCCGATTACCCTTACAAACTCGCATTTCTGGGACGCATTAAAAAAATGCTGGAACGAGATTACAAGCCTACGGACAAGGTGCTGTGGCTGGGCGACCTCAATGTTGCACCAACGGACATAGACGTGACAAACCCCAAAACAAAGAAAGACCACGTATGCTTTCACACCTCCGTCAAAGAAGCTCTGACAGACGTAATGGACTGGGGGCTCGTTGACATATTCCGCGCCCACCGCCCCGATGCGGGAGAATTTACCTTCTGGGACTATAGAGTCAAAAACTCTCTTGAAAGAAACATCGGCTGGAGAATAGACCATCTGCTCGGCACTGCGTCATTGGCGGAAATCTGCCGCGGAGTAACGGTGGAAAGAGAGCTGAGGGCTATGGAGCGCCCGTCAGACCACACGGCAGTAGTGGGGACATTCGAAATATAAATTCGCAAAACGCAGCAAAGACAATATCAAGACTCCTTCCCCCGTATGCAAAAAACAGGTGAAGGAGTTTGTCGTGTAAACAGGCATCACCAGACTTGCAGATACCGGTGAAAATACCGCCGCTAAATTACAGGACGAGAGATTGCTTTCTCCCTGTTACTGCGGACTATTCACTGTTTTGCACTTAAAACAGAGCAAACGACAGAAGCCAGAATAATTGCACAGCCTGCTATTTCGTTTAAGGCAGGAGTTTGATGCAGTATCAGCGGCGTCAAAAGCAAGGCAAAAACTATCTCCATTGAACATATCATACTCGCGGTCGAGGCGGAGATGTATCTTAACGCAGAGAAGAGCAGTCCAAACCCAATCAGCCCCGAAACCACGGTGGGATAGTGAATAATGACAAAAATACGCGGGGTCATAAAGGACAAGTCAGACCACCCTATAAAGAAGGTTTTCCAAATGATCAGTATCAAGCCGCCCCAAAAATGAGAGTAAAACAATTGCTCAAGAGGCTGCGCCGCGTTAGTTTTTGATAACTGCCTCGATAAGAGCGTCTGCCCGGCAAGACCGATGACAGATACGACACCCCACAATATTCCAACCGCAGATAATGATTTATCACCGATACTTTCATGCGCAAACCCCACCCAGAGCCCGAGGATAACAAAGAACCCCGACAGGATTTGAACGGCGGACGGTTTTTCTTTTGTTACGAAAACGGAGCAAAGCATAGTCACGAGCGGAAATGTATAGTGCAGAATCAATGCCTGAGGAACACTCAGGTATGTGCACGACATCATAAAGCCTGTGGCATTTAAGACCAGCGTCAGCATGCCCATGAGCGCATATTTCCCGCACATGCGCTTTCCTGTAAAAAACAGCTCCATCCCATTTTTACGGAAAAGATAAGCGCCTAGAACCAAACTTACAAAGATACCGCGGTAGCACATTACGGATATTTGGCTTACACCGCTTGCCGCTATCAGCTTTGCGACGGGGCTTGTCCCTCCCCACACAACAGTGGTACCCAATGCCATGAGTACCCCTTGCCAGTACTTATTATTCATAATACAAATCACACCGCTTCATCTTAGAGGAACTTTAGTTAGGCTTATCGGTACCGGTAATCGAAAAAGTATTTGCTTTTTAACGAGTGCGGAGGGTACAAGAAAGAGTGCTGCCGCACACATGATTCCAAGTTATTTGGAATGTGCGAGAAAATCCTCGGCCGCCCTCTCCATCACATCGACAGGGGCATCTTTTCCCGTCCATATTTTAACAGCCTCCGCACCTTGATATATAAGCATCCAAAGCCCGCCCAGAGTAATGCAGCCGCGAGCTTTCGCTTCCCTGAGAAGCCTTGTCTCGCGAGGGTTGTATACCACATCAAAAACCGCGTGACGTGACTCCAGCATATTTGTGTCAAAAGCAACGGAAGATTCGTTGGGCGACATGCCTAGCGACGTCGCGTGCAGGACAAAATCAGAGGTGCTTAGGGCTTCTTTGACCGCATCATTCGTAAGAACCTTTGCACATGAGATATTCGGATTACGCCGATTCATATCGTCGGATAGGATACGCGCCATATCTATCTCTTCAGCTCTGTTAAAGATGGTGAAGAATGTGCTGCCCGCCATCGCTAAAGCGGAGGTGACACCTCTTGCCGCACCGCCGGCACCGATTACGATACAGCGTTTGCCCGTCGGATCAAAGTGAGCCTTTTCCCTCATTGCACGGACAAAACCCATTCCGTCTGTGTTATAACCGATTTTCTTCCCATTTTTAAAAGCGATTGTATTGACCGCACCGCACGCAGCCGCAGATTCGTCAAGTTCGTCCATAAGCGGAATAACAGTCTGCTTATGCGGAATAGTTACGTTACAGCCAATGAATTTTAAAAGCTCCATGTCTTCGACCATCTGCTTTACGTTTTCCGTTTTAATTTCTATCGGAAGATATACGGCATCCAAACCCATGTCGGAATAAGCAGAATTGTGCATTGCGGGCGACGCGGAGTGCCCCAATGGATAGCCGATAAGTCCGGCAAGCTTTGTATCAAGAGATATATTATTTCTCAGCATTTGTTACACACACCTCTTTATTTGATATAGACAGTTTTTTTCGGTAGGCAAAACATTACAGATATTTTATAAACACCTGACATCTTTGCAAAAAGCCTTTTCCTTCGTTAAAAAAGAAAAAGGCTTTTTGTAAAGTATGAAAACTGAATTTCTGTAATTTATTTCTTGTCGCCTGGTTTACTGATTTTGAAATCGTTGGGAGATGCTTTTGCTCCGCCCGCTTCATAGAGAAGCCAGCAGCTTACAGATTGGTTCTGTTTAATGTATTTGCGTGCGGCATCTCCGGTAAGACCGAGTTTCATACCGCCCATTGTCTTTGCAAACTCACTGAATTTGGGGTCGTTGTATGATTTTTCAAACGCCGCCCTCAGTGTGTCCACAACATCTTTTGGGGTTCCCTTGCGCACGAATGCTCCGAAAAACGCTCCCCACGGAAGGTAGTGCTTATACTCTTTGGGGTATATCTCCATGACTGACGGAACATCTTTGACGCTTGCGATTCTCTCCGTCGAAAGGAGTGTAAGAGCCCTCACAGCACCTGAGTTGATAAATGTCGTAGCCGATATCAGACCAACTGCAACCGCGTCAATGTGACCGCCCATAAGTGCCGTTATAGCGGGTCCTTCTCCGTCAAACTGTACAAGGTTAAAGTTTGTCTTATGTATCGCATTTATCATCGACGTCGCAACATAGGGAAGACCTCCGGGGCCTGTCGAGCCCATCTTGAGCTTCTTTCCGCCCTTGACCGCTTCTATAAATGATTTGTAATCTTTATACGGAGAATCTTTAGGTACGAGCACTACACCGACGTTTGCCATAAAAAGCATCACCGGATCAAATTCGTCATAGTCAATCTTTGATATTCCAGTGACTTTGTAAAGATTCGGATTCTCGGCTCCGAAGAGGAGGCTGTATCCGTCGGCAGGCTGGTTCGCCACAAAAGTTGTAGCTATCGCACCTGTTGCGCCTGTCTTGTTCTGCAAGATTATGGTTCTGCCGAGAGCCTTTCCGGCATTTGGAGCAACTGCTCTGGCAACATTATCCATGGCACCGCCTGCGCCCCACATTATGTACCCCTGCATGTTCTTTTCGGGGAACGCCGCAAAAGCACTGCTTACAAAGAATAAGGACATTAGCACCATCAAAACCAACTTTTTCACAATAATCACGCTCCTATAAGATTTTATTATTTGCTGCCGTTACTTTGAAATATTTATATCAAACCACGCCACTTCTTATATACTTTGGTCTGAGTAAAGACCATTGTGAATATTGCAAGAACAAGGAACAGGCTGAGCGGATTTACGACAAAACCTTTTGCAAACTCAACCAAATTATTCTCGGCAGCCTGCATCGCCCTGCGATAATTTGCATCCAGCATCGGGCCGAGAATTATACCCAAGACCATAGGTCCTGTCGCATAGCCATACAACCTCATAAAGTAGCCGAGAGTTCCGAAACCGATCATATAGAAGACATCTATAAGGCTGTTCTGTATGGCATAAGTTCCGATTACGGAAAGGATTATCACTATCGGCATAATGATGCTTTTTGGAATTTCGATTATTTTCGCAAACGGTCTTACACTGCAAAGTCCAAGGACAAACAGTGCGACATTTGATATCGTCAGCATACTGACAATCATCCAGAACAGGTGCGGAGTCTCTATCATAAGCATCGGTCCCGGCTTTAGCCCGTGGATAAACAGCGCTCCTATCATAATCGCGGTAATGGCATCGCCCGGTATTCCGAGGGTAAGCATGGGAATAAACGCACCGCCGATGGCGCCCTTGTTTGCCGTCTCGGGGGCAACGATCCCCTCATAAGCACCCTGTCCGAACGGTACTTCGGGATTGCGCGTCGTTCTTTTGGCCTGATCGTAAGCAAGGAGGGCTGCAACGTCTCCGCCTGTTCCCGGAAGAGCTCCGATGAAAACTCCGAGAAGTGCGGAACGCAAGCCCAGAGGAAGATACTTAAGGAACGTGGACATGTTGGGGATTATCTTTGTAAGATTTTGCTTTACACCGCCGCCGCCGCTGTTTCTAAACTGCATCATGGCTTCGGAAACTCCGAAAAGCCCTATCATAGCCGTGACAAAGCTGATGCCCGCCATCAGGTTTAAGCTGCCGAACGTATAGCGAAGCTCACCTGTGGAGGGGTCCATTCCAACCATACTGATAAGTATGCCTACGACACCCGCCATTACACCTTTTACAGGATTACCGCCGCCGATGCTTCCGATAAGCAGAATTCCCATACATGCGAGAAGGAAGAAGTCTCTCGGAGAAAATTTAAGGGCAAAGTTTGCGATTACGGGAGCCGCACAAGCAAGGACAACTACTCCGACCATACCGGCAAACAGGGACACCGTCGTGCAAAGACCTATTGCTTTGCCGGCCTCGCCCTTTTGAGCAAGCGGATACCCCTCCATTCCCGTAGCAATTGCCGCGGGAGCACCCGGGATATTCAGCAGGATTGCCGTAATAGCACCGCCGTAAACGGCTCCTACAAAAACACCGCACATCAGTGCCAGAGCGTTATTAAGCTCCCATGAGAATGTAAACGATATCAGGAGCGACACGGCCATTGTCCCGGAAAGTCCCGGAATGGCTCCTACCCAAATTCCGGCAAAGACTCCGGCCCAAACCAGAGCCATTACCTGCCAATCACAGAAAGGAATCAAAAAATATTGTAGGTTCTGTAACATATCCTATTCACCTCTTATGGAAGAATAACGAGGAATATGTAGCGGAAAATCGCCACAAGAACAGCAAGAGCCCCGGCAGATATTAGCAATGACTGCACAACCTTCTTGCCTCTGTGCAGATAGATCATACCCAAAACCATAAACAGGTATGACGAAGCAATAAAATGCAAACGAGGCAGCACAATGCAGTAGACAATCAATCCGCAGAGGATTACAAGAACATCTTTCGGCAAAAGGTACTGAAATACGTTAGGAGAACCTTCCTTTGGCTTGTTTCTTTTCAAATCTTTAAACAATACAAAAAGTCCGCACAACACAATAATGCAGGATGCAAGCTTGGGAAAAACAGAAGGTGAAGCGTAGTCATCGTGTGTCATTCCGAGGGCAAAATAATAGCCGAGGGCCCCAAATAATATCCACATACACGAAAAAGCAATTTCCCCGGGTTTTCTTTCAAGATCCTCTACAAATGCTGAAAGAGATTTTTTCTCTGCTTTCTTATCATCCGCAGCATTCAAAGCATCGAAAACCGTATCGGTTTTTTCCATAGATTATCCAACCTTTCAAGATAAGGCAAAAACACACTTTATCACACTGCAGGGGAACCGCTTATTTTCACAGAATAGAAAAATTCAGTTCGGCATAATCAGCGGTTCCCCAAGCTTCAGTGTGAAAAAATAGTTTTTATAGCGTAAATTACTGCAATATACAAAAAGCCGTATTATTTAGGTTCGGAAATATTAAACTCCTTCGGTGATTTTTTTGCTCCGCCGGCGTTATATATGAGCCAGCTTGCGGTCGATTCAAACTTCTTAAGGAATGAGGCTGCTTTATCACCCGTGAGAGCGAGTTTAAATCCTCCGAAATTCTTAACGAACTCATTAAAACGCTGCTCGTTTGATGCCTTTGTAAATGCATCCGTCAGTTTGGCAACCACATCCTTCGGAGTTCCCTTCTTTACAAACACTCCGTAGAAAGGTCCCCATGGCAGGTACTTGCCGTATTCAGGATAAATCTCTGTTATAGCGGGCACATCGGGAAGCTGCGGGACTCTCTGGGTTCTGAGAACCGCGAGAGCGCGAAGACGTCCGGCCTTTACGTATTCAACGGAGGTTGAGAGGGCAAGAGGCATAACCTCGGCATGGCCGCCCATTACGGCTGTCGCTCCGGGACCGTCACCGTCAAACTGGATATAGTTGAAATCGATGCCGTGGATATTTTTCATCATTGCGCCGGCAACATAAGGAAGTCCGCCCGTACCGCTTGTTCCCATCTTGATTTTATTGTTCTTTTTGGCAGCGGCGACAAGATCTTTCATCGTCTTATAAGGTGTATCGGGATTCACACATATAACGACGGCACCTTCAACTGCGACCATAACCGGTTCAAAGTCATTAAAGCTGAGCGGAGAAAGACCAAGGACTCTGTATGTAGCCGGATTTTCAGCGGCATACAAAAGCGTATAGCCATCGGCGGGTGCGTTTGCAACTGCAGTGGTCGCGACGGCACCGGTCGCCCCGGTCTTATTCTGAAGAATAATCTTCGTGCCCAAATGCTTTTCGGCAAGAGCCGTTATAGCCCTGGAAACACCGTCGCAGCCTCCGCCGGCACCCCACTGGATAATACCCTGAATATTCTTCTCGGGGTATGCGGCCAAACATTCAGACGCAACTGCAACTACAAACAAAATAGCAACAGCAAAAACAGACAGTCTTTTCATTACGATACTCCTCCTTAGTTTGTTGACATTTAGAGATTTGCGTTACTGAAAAACACGGGTGAGAGATACGCCTTATACATTATTTTTTACCGTTTTTAGGGCAATACCCGCACCCGTATTTTACTTTCTCTTAAAAAGAGAGCTTTTTTCTGTAAAACTTAATCCTTTGTTACTGTAGGGTCGTAGAACTCGCCAAACAAAACGTCTTCGGCGGGCTGGTCTGTCATTATCGGCTTTGCGACCCATGTGCTGTTCATGTAGTGCTTAAGAGCTATGTTTTCGGATACCTGGTTGCCGCCCCATGTTCCGCAGCCCATGCTGGAAGTCATTGGCATACCGTTCTGAGCACTTCCGGCATTTGCCTTTGACTGCGGCTGGCGAACCATTACGCGGGTTACCGGAGCCCGCAGCGCAAGACGGTTGATGTGGTCGTCGCAGAAGCTGAATATTCCGCAGCTATGTCCGCGTCCGCCGACTTTGTAGATTTCGTCCATCATCTTAAGTGCGTTCTCAAACTCACCCTCGTATTTGTAGAGTGTAAGCAGCGTAGTGAGTTTTTCTCCGCTGAATTTGAATTCTTTGCCTATTCCTTCGCTGTTGACCATGACAAACTTACGGTCTGCGGGAATTTCAAATCCTGCCTGACGGCACAGCTCCTGCGGCGATACGGCAACAGAAGCGACTATTCTGTGTCCCGATTCGTCCCACATTACTTTCTTGATGGCTTCGCGTTCCTCGTCCGTGGCGTGGTAGCCGCCTTCAGCCTCGAGAGCCGCAAGCATATCATCGTAGACCTGGTCACTGATGATAAGGTTGCCGTCTGCGGAACAGCCCGAACCGAAGTCAGATGTCTTGCTTATTCTCGTGTTCATGGCAGCCTGTTTCACATCTGTGGTCTCGTCAAAAATCATGGTCGCATTTCCGGCTCCCGAGCAGTATGCAGGTTTGCCGCTGCTGTGAGCTGCCTTCGTCATAGCTGGTCCGCCGGTTGCCATAATGAGGTCGCAGCGTTTCATTGTTTCCGCAACGAGATCCATGTTCACTTCCGTTACGCACTGAAGGAAATCGGGGTTCTCGCCTATCGAGACAAGGGCGTCACGCATAATCTGAACGACTTTGTTCGTGGTCTTAACCGTGCGGGGATGCGGAGAAAACACAACGACGTCTCTTGCCTTAAGCGCGTATATCGCAGTTACAATCGGCGTAAGTTCGGGGTTCGTCATAGGAATGAGCGACGTGATAACTCCCGCCGGCTTTCCGTAACGAACTATGCCTTTTTCCGGCTGTGTTTCTATGATTCCCACACTCTTCTGGCGAAGAGCATCGCGCAGCACGCCGAGAATCTTGTGGCGCTTGCCGTAGCGGCCGTTTCTGTCTCCGGCTCCGGCCTCGTCTACGCCCATCCAGCAGATTTCCTGGAATGTCTTTGGATTGCCAGCCGCCCACGCGACGCAGCGAACCATGCGGTCTACCTGATCCTGCGTATAATTTTCAATGACCTTTTCGGCCGCCCTTGCCTTGGCAAAGATACCGTCCAACATTGCAATCTGTTCCGGTGTGATTTCATGATGCGCCATAATAAAACATCTCCTGATTAATTTTATAAAATTATATTTAAAAATATTTTAAGATTATTGCCCATTGCACGCGGTTACTTCTGTTTTCTTTTCTGTTCTCTAAGCTCAGCCATGTACCAGGGTTCGGTCTCTTCCCATGACCACTGTCTCCACGGCTTTTCTTCACCGCGTTTGCGGTATATGTCGTTTATGTTCCAGCAGCCCCATGTGACGACAGGAGCATTTTCCATGCGAACGTCAATGACACAGGGTTCGTTTGACGCAAGAGCTTTTTCAAGGGTGGGTTTGAACTCTTCCGCACTCTTTATCTGATATCCCTTTATTCCGTATGCCTCAGCTATTGCGGCAAAGTCGGGGCTGTACGGCTCTCCGTCTCTCATAAAGAGGGTGCCGAACTGGTGGTCGTAGTGCTGGCGCTCAAGGCCGGCTATCGTACCGAATGCGCAGTTGTTCATTACAACCCAAACTACCGCTACTCCGTCCATCGCAGCCGTGGCAAAGGGCGATACGTTGGTTCCCATGCCGCCGTCGCCTATAAGAGCCACAACTTTCTTGTCCGGATTTGCCACTTTAACGCCTAGTGCCGCGGAGGGGCCGTAGCCCATTGTGCAAAGTCCTCCTGGAGCTACGAAAGTGCCAGGTTCGTAAATTTCAAACTGCTGTCCTACACCGTTCTTATTCCAACCCACGTCCGCAACGACGTAGCCGTCTTTCGGCAGAGCCTCGCGCAGGTCTTTTAGGATCCGTTCAGGGCGCATCGGGAACTGAGGCGAATTCTGAGCGGCAACTAAGGTTTCCTTGTAAGCTGCTTTGGCTGCAGCTATCGCCGCGGTTTTTTCCGGGCGTTTGACACCGTACGGATACTTCTTCTTAGCGGCTGCCAGTATTGCCTCAAGAGCTGCCTTAGCGTCACATATAGCGCCTATTACCGTATTAAAATTGCGTCCGATCTCTTCCTGATTGATATCAATGTGGATGAGCTTTGTCGGCGGAACGTCAAATGTCTCGCCCATGTACCATGAACTTGAATCTGCCTCGGAAAGTCTTGTCCCTATTGCCATCATCACATCGGCATTCATTGCGGTTGTGTTATTGAACTCCGTTCCCCAAAAACCTGTCATTCCAACAGCCATCGGATGATTGTCGGGGATGGAACCCTTACCCATAAGAGTGTAAAGGACCGGGATTTCAAGGTGTGTAGCAAGCTCCGTGAGAGCCTTTGCCCCGCCCGATGAAATTACGCCTCCTCCTGGATAGAGAACGGGGTTCTTAGCCTCTGCAAGGAGTGTCGCTATCTCCTCGGCCGTCGCTTCGTCCATTCCTGGCTTGGGAAGTTCGGGAAAATTGTTCATTCTTGCTTCAAAGAAGCGTGTGTCTATCTCCATAGAGAAGATATCCATAGGAACTGAAACAAGCACGGGACCGGGACGTCCCGTTACGGCAAGACGAAACGCCTTGTCCATCACTTCCGGAAGAAGTTCGGGGCGGTCCACACGCCAAGCTCTTTTGACAAACGGGCGGTATATTTCATACTGGCTCGCGTCAGCGTGCATGTTGACTTCCTGATGCGGGTGGCGTCCGAAGTAGCAGCTCGGCACATCTCCCGCGATTACAACCATAGGTATCGAGTTGAGTCCGGCTTCGGCAACGCCCGTTGTCGCATTTGTGAGTCCGGGCCCCAAGTGTGTCATAAGCACACCGGGAACTTTGAAATTTTTGCCGCGTGCATAACCATCCGCGGCATGAGCCGCTATCTGTTCGTGTCTTACGGAAATATACTGGATCTTACTGTCTTTTAGAGCATCGAGAAATCCGATTACAGTGTGTCCGCAGAGTCCGAAGATTTTTTCGACACCACGGGCTTCGAGAAACTTCACAAGCTGAAATGCTACGAGATCTTTTTGCATCACTGCACCTCCGTTATTTTTACCGTTAAGACCTGTGTTCAGGGTGAATTACACTGAAACACTCTCTGAGCTCTGTCACGGGTATTTGCCCCGGTGCGGAAGATTTGGATCCGACGGCAAACGTCAAATCCGATCCAAAAAGTCCTCCGACTAAGCGGGAAACGGCTCCGACAGGCCCCATGGACATCGTAATTATGGGCTTTTCTGGGTGATTCCTGCGTGTTTCAAGCGTTGCGGAAAGGAGAGCCAGTACGTCTTCCTCGTTATTGGGCATAGCCGCAAGTTTTGCAACGTCCGCACCAAGTTCTATCTGACGTTCAAGGATAGATACTATTTCTTCTTTAGCGGGGGTTGATTCGAAATTGTGGAATGAAATAATAAGTGATGTATTGGAGCCGCTTAACAGGGAACGGACCGCATCTATTTTTTCTTTGCCGTAGATAAGTTCTACATCTATAAGGTCGACCAGCTTCTCTTTTACGGCTTCAGCGTAAATCTCAAACTTCGAGTCGTCGCTTACCTTTTTAAAACCGCCCTCCCAAGCCCCTCTGCAGGTCAGAATAATGGGAGCTGTCATTACTACGAAGCGCACTTTACGTATCATATCTACGGATTTTTTAACATCTTCTACAAAATCCCATGCATCGATACGCAGCTCTATAATATCCGGTGCAATGAACGGAACATTTTTTGCTTCTGCAAGAATCTCGTCCTCATTTTTGCCGACCAAAGGAATGCAGACGAGGGGCTTTTCTCCGCCAAGCAGACGATCCCCCGCTTTTATCGGTTGTGTTGGCTGCAGTCTCACAAGATGCTTCATATATATAACCTCCAAGTTATATTTTCATACAACGGTAATTTAATCCACCACAAGCAATTTTCAAAAGATTAGCTCATTTCAAAATATATGTCAAGATGCCATTTTAAAGATTTTATTTCCATTAAGCGGAAATAAAATTGTGCCTTAGATGCCACTGTTTAGCAGCCCGAAAAAACGGTCTGGCACCAAAACTTAATTGCGAGTGTTTAATCTATTCCGTTTTTCTTCAAATATTCCTTTGCCGAGACGAGACATCTGCGTGCGTGCTCCGTGTACCCGTAGCGCGCTGCGTTTTCCAAGTGCGGAAGTTCTATGGATAAGACGGTATCTTTGGGAAGTCTTTTGACCATTTCGGCAATTTCAATAGAGCCTTCACCCACGTAGTATCTTGCGTCACGTCCCGTGAATATAAGGGCTTCTTTGTCCGATTTGTCGGGAATTTCTGCGGGACCGTCACAGATATGTGCCATTTTTATCTGTTCTGCGGGAATGGCTTCAATCTCTGCCATTGTGGTATAGGCGCGTGAGGCATGGAGTGTATCCAACATTATTCCGGCATTCGGTCTTTTCACTGTGTCTATAACTTCCCGTACCTGAGCTAAGGTTCCTACGGGCGCCCATGAGGGCCATTCAAGGTTTACGAAGAGGTTGTACTTATCCGCCAAGTCGCACAGTTTTGCAAACTGATCCATGTAGTAGTCTTTGTCGGAAGTCCAGATACTGCTTATTACTCCGGCCGCGCCAAGGGACGCTCCGGACTCGAAGGCGGATTCATAGCTCATTACGTCTACTCCGTCCACGACTCTGGCAAGCTCTATGTCGTTGATTTTCATTCCGGTTTCCGCAAGAGCTTCCTTAAGATTGTTGTAGAGCGGGGAGCCGATGGGAATACTAAAGTCTCTTTCTCCCTTTACCCCCATATTGATGTTTCTGATACTGATGAAGTCATAGCCTATAAGAGCCGCGTTATATGCCATTTCAACGGGACTCCAGCCAAGAACCGTAAGGTGCGCAAGAGAGAATTTATGCGGCATAATCTTCCTCCTTTGTCCTCTTTAAAGTTTTGTTTTTCCACGTAGCGAAAATATAATCCATTTGCTGAACTAACATTAAGATACAATTTCAACACAAAAATGTCAAGTAAAATTTTCAAAATTCAACTATTATTTTCCATATAACGGAATATAGAATCACTTGACAGAATTATATGTGAGTAGTAAAGTCGGCGCAGAGTGCAATTATTACAGCGTGGGGGGATTTGTATGGCGATGAATTGGCCGAAAAGGGTTATTTTTTGTGAGGTTGGTCCGCGTGACGGACTTCAGAATGAGCCGTGTATGCTTTCAGTTGAGCAAAAAATAGCTCTTATAGAGGGGGCAGCCAATGCAGGCGTTCCTATTATTGAGGTTGGGTCTTTCGTGCACCCAAAGGCTGTGCCGCAGATGAGCGATACGGATGAAGTAGCTGTACGTATGCAGCGCAAAGCAGGAGTTGAATACAGATGCCTTGTTTCAAATAAGAAGGGTGTGGAACGTGCCCTTGCTTCCGGTATTAAGAAGGTAAAGCTCACGCTTTCGGCAAGTGAATCTCATGCAAAGGCAAATTTAAATAAATCTATTTCCGAGCTTCTGGACGGTTTCGCGGAGTGCGTAGATTTTGCCCGCGCAAACGGCGCAGAGGTATCGGGGGCTATTTCAACGGCCTTCGGCTGTCCGTTTGAGGGAAAGATTCCGGCAAGCAGGCTTGCCGATATTACAAAAAGATTCTGCGATCTCGGCATTACGGAGCTTTCCATGTCCGACACCACGGGCATGGCAAATCCGCGCCAAGTGTATGATACTGCGTCCCTTATGCTGGACGGTTTTCCCGATGTGCGCTGGTTTTTACATTTTCATAACACGAGGGGAATGGCTTTGGCGAATATCGCAGCGGGGCTGAACGCAGGCGTCATACGTTATGATGCGTCGCTTGCCGGACTTGGCGGCTGTCCGTTCGCACCGGGCGCATCCGGTAATGTTGCGTCGGAGGATGTGCTGCACATGCTCGGCGAGATGGGCATTGAGACAGGCATAGACCTTGACAAGATGATAGCACTGGCAAAACAGCTTCAAAGCTGGGTGGGACACTCCACAGACAGCTCGGTTCTGCGTGCGGGCAAGGTATCCGACCTTGTCGGCAAGAAATAAGAAAGATATAGAAGCGGCTCCTTAAATATCTAAATATCTTTTTTTAGATTCGAGCAGTGCAGCACGTATGTTATACAAAAAGAGATTATATTTGTATCCAAACTAAGGCCCTACACTTAGCACATCCGCCCGTCCGCGTGGCAGTCAGACATGAAGATTCAAACTCAATGGAAAGCTGCCGTGCCGTAATGTGTAATCGCTGTTTTTGAGCGGAGCGAATATTTTTTTGCACCGTAACAACGTAAACAATCCCGCAAAACACACTTTTTCTGCAGAGTGGTTTGCGGGATTGTTTTTATCGGCAAAACACGTTTTTTGAGATTACCCAATATACGTCTTTTTACAGTTTTACGTTCTCACCAAACGCTTTGGTGTTGACATACCTTCCAGCACGTATGTATAATATCCCGGTTTACTACATGGACTGGAGGGGTTTTTATGGCTAGGCGCACAAAGGCAGAAGCGTTGGTGACGAGGGAAAATATTTTAAACTCAGCTCTCGATATTTTCAGCGAGAAGAGCTACTCGAACGTTTCTGTTGTTGAAATAGCTGCCAAAGCGGGGGTAACAAAGGGCGCGGTGTATTGGCATTTTAGGGATAAGAACGAAATTATCCTAAAGATTGTAGAAGAATCCTGTAAGAAAAACGAAAGTGATTTCTTGGATATATACGGCACACCCAAATCATTGGTTGCTTTGCGTAGTTTTTATAAGGAATCTCTTGTACGTCCCACACAGGATGAAAGATACAAGAAAATTCACAGCATGATGTTCCGCAGACACGAATGGCCCAAGGATCTTCAGGCGAAGATAAATGACATCGTATCAGAGTCCATGTCCAGAGAGGTTCAGATGCTGGAGACGCTCATTTCAAAAGCTCAGGCGTCGGGAAAGGTCAGACTTGATGTCAATGCGCGTCACGTTGCATCAGTGACATCCTCGGTTTTCCGCGGACTTTTCATACTTCAGCTTGCGGAAATGCTCCCTGATGATTTTATATACTATTCGGATTTTCTGTTTGACGCTCTGTCGCATGAGTTGGATGCAAGAAAAGATTACAATATTTTATAACGGAAAGAGAAGGTGTATCGTAAAATGACATCACCGGAGGATAAGAAGAACATGGAAATAAGCACGTCAAACAACTCAAAGGTAATCAGATGGGTGGTTATTATAGCGATAGTAGCCGCAGTGGGATTCGGTGCAAAGACTATGCTTGCGCCCAAACCCAAGATGCAGCAGCAGGCGCCGGCCGCCGCTTCCGTTGTTCTGCACACCGTTGCGGAGACAGACCTCGCAGCTCAGCGCGAGTATATAGGACAAGTTGCATCTATTCAGACCGTGTCTGTGAAGCCTCAGGTCACGGGCGAGATTATGAGAGTCCATTTTAAAGAAGGTTCCGTCGTAAGGGCGGGGCAGGTTCTTTTCAGTATAGACAGCAGCCAGTATCAGGCGACGGTGGACCTTCGCAAAGCGGAGCTTGAGCAGGCGGAGGCGAATCTTGTCCGCGCAGACAAGTATTTTAAGCGAGTAAAGGCGGCGGATAAACGCAGCGTTTCCGAGTCGGACGTGGATCTTGCCGAGAGCAACGCCCTTCAGGGGCACGCAGCCGTTTCACAGGCAAAGGCAGCTCTTAAGATGGCTCAGATAGACCTCGCACGTACAAGGATAACGGCTCCGATAACAGGTCAGATAGGAGCCGCCGCGTTTACAAAGGGAAATATCGTATCTCCGTCGTCCGGCACGCTTGCCACAATCGTTCAGATGGACCCTATCCGCATATCCTTCTCACTTCCGGACAGAGATTATCTGAATCAGCTCGAGGAGTTCAAACGCAAGGGTTCCGTGTATAAGACAGACCTGATTCTCACAAACGGTACGGTCTATAAGGCAGAGGGCGTACGCGACTTTGAAGATAACCAGGTGGATGCAAAGACAGGAACTTTGAATATGAATATTCGCTTTAAAAACAGTGAGGGTATGCTGATTCCCGGAGCGATGGTGCGCGTCAACACAAAGCCCGTTAAATCCGAGATTGCCGTCACAATACCGCAGACAGCAATTCTTGCAGATTCACAGGGCGATTTTGTATATGTTGTGGGAGAGAATAATACGGCAGTTCAGCGCAGAGTCGTTCTCGGAGATGAATTCGGCAATTTCTTCGCTGTAAAGGAAGGTCTTGCAGCGGGAGAGAAGATTATCGTTCAGGGCTTGCAGTCCGTGCGCCCCGGCGCTCAGGTGAACGCGATAGCAGCTCCGTCGGGAGAGAAGAGCGCGGCAGAGCTTGCAATGGAGTCCGATTCGGATATCGGCAACTCTTCAAGCACCGACACGACAAGTTCCGACGTGGCGGAGCCGGCGAAAAAAGAGGGTAACTAGCGATGTTCGCTAAATTCTTCATAGACCGCCCGCGCTTTGCGATGGTTATATCCATCCTCATGGCGCTGGCGGGGATAATCGGGGCATTTTCGTTGCCCGTAGAACAGTATCCTAACGTAACTCCGCCGCAGATACAGGTCAGCGCGAGTTACAGAGGCGCTGCGGCAGACGTTGTCGCCAACACCGTAGGAGCTCCTCTTGAAGAGCTTATTAACGGCGTTGACGGAATGATTTATATGAATTCAACGTCGAGCAATAACGGCAACTACGACCTCACCATAACATTTGAGACGGGTACAGATCCCGATATGGCTCTCGTCAAGGTACAGAACAGAGTCCAGCAGGCGACTCCGCAGCTTCCCAGCGAAGTCACTGCGGAAGGAATCACCGTAGAAAGCAGCTTTTCCGACACATTGGGATTCATAGGGCTCACTTCACCTAACGGCACAAGAGGCGAGCTTTTTCTGACAGACTATGCCTACGGCAACGTCATGAACGTCCTAAAGCGTGTCCCGGGAATGGGAGACGTTCAGGTATTCGGCTCAAAGTACAGTATCCGCGTATGGCTTGACCCTGACCGCATCGCATCAATGGGGCTGAGCATAAACGATGTAGCAACCGCCATCAGAAGCCAGAACAAGCAGGCATCCATAGGCTCCATAGGAGCCACCCCGGGCAATACGGACTCCCCTCTTATTTATTCGCTTACAACAAAGGGAAGGCTTTCCAGTGTGCGCGACTTTGAGGAAATCATAGTCCGTACAGGCGCTCAGGGCGGTCTCGTAAAACTTAAAGACGTAGCAAGAATTGAGCTTGGCGCTGAAATGTACAACATGCACTCAAGCCTCAACGGAAGCCCTGCGGCTATGATGATGATGTCTCAGGCGGCAGGTTCCAACGCAATCAATGTCATGAACAACGCGAAGAAAACTCTTGCGTCGCTGTCGGAAAATCTCCCTGACGACACGGAGTTTATAATAGGATATGACTCAACAGAGTACGTTCGGGCTACCATTAAGGAAATCTTGCTGACACTGTTCATCACGTTCTCGCTTGTTGTGTTGGTATGCTACCTCTTCCTCCAGGACTGGCGCGTCACACTTGTTCCTGTTGCGGCTATCCCGATATCGCTTCTAGCCACCTTTGCGGGACTAGTCGCAATGCGCTACAGCATCAACATTTTGACACTGTTTGGGCTTGTCCTTGTCATAGGAACCGTTGTTGACAACGCAATCGTCGTTGTCGAACGAGTGCTCTTTGTCATGGACAGAGACGACTGTTCACCTGAGCAGGCAACGATTCAGGCAATGCAGGACGTTACGGGGCCTATGGTTGCAACAACACTCGTATTCCTCGCAATCTTTGTTCCTGTCGGATTCATGGGAGGGATCACGGGAGTTATCTACCGTCAGTTTGCCGTCACCATATCATTCGCTGTCGTGTTCTCGCTCATAGTCGCTCTTACACTCAGCCCGGCAATGTGCGCCCACCTTCTCCGTAAGGTCGAACCTGCAAAGAGCGGTCCGCTTAAGTGGTTCAACACCGCTCTCGCAAACGCAACAGACAAGTATGTCGCAGGCTCGGTGTGGATGGCGCGCAAACTCTTTGTCTCCGTGCTTTCACTCGTTCTGGTTATTGCGGTATGTCTCATTATTGTTAAGACCTCACCGACGGCGTTTATCCCCGACGAAGACCAGGGCACGGTTTTTGCCGCGATACAGCTTCCGGAAGGCGCAACACAGGTGCGTACACAGAGCGTGGCAAAACGCATCATTCCGCAGCTCATGAAGATTCCCGGCGTAAAATACGTAATGAATATCGAAGGGTATAACATCATGGGCGGCAACGGAGAAAACGTTGCGTCCATCGTTCTGCCGCTCGACCACTGGGCAGAGAGAAAGACACCCGAGACTACTCTCGATAACATAGTGCTTGAAGTCCGCAAGATAGCGGCTACAGTTCCCGAAGCGCAGATAAACGTATTTACGCCGCCTGCCATCATGGGACTCGGCATGAGCGGAGGTCTTGACCTGCGTTTGCAGTCGAGAATGGAGAACAACCCGGAAAAACTTGCAAGCGTAATGCGCGAATTTTTGGCAAAGGTAAATCAGGCTCCGGAAGTTCTCTACGCATTCAGCTCCTACACAGCCGACACACCTCACCTCTTCCTAGACATAGACAGAGACAAGGCGGAAAGGCTCAATGTTCCCGTCGGCACAATATTATCTACGCTGCAGACATACTTCGGCTCCGCATATATCAACGACATCAACATCGGGACCCAGGTCAACAAAGTAATGGTGCAGTCCGACTGGAATTTCAGAAACAAGATAAGCAGCATAGGCGGAATATATGTCAACAGCACAAACGGGAATCCCGTGCCGCTGCAAAGCCTCGTGAACGTTAAAAAGACTCTCGCGCCCCGCTCCATCAGCCGTTACAACCTCTTCCCGAGCGCGGGAATCACAATAGTGCTGAAACAGGGCTACTCTTCCGGACAGGGTATCAACAGGATAAAGGAACTTGCGAAAACTCTGCCGGACGGATATGAGTACGAATGGTCGGGAATGACATACCAGGAACAGCAGGCAACCGGACAGATAGCCATAATCCTTGCCATAGCGCTTATATTCGGGTACCTCTTCCTGGTCGCTCAGTATGAAAGCTGGACTGTTCCCGTTCCGGTCATGCTCTCGCTTCCCGTCGCCATGCTCGGAGCTTTGGGCGGGCTTTGGGTAATGGGACTGCCGATAAGCATCTATGCTCAGCTCGGTATACTTCTGCTCATAGGGCTTGCGGCTAAGAACGCAATACTCATCGTCGAATTTGCAAAGGAACAGAGAGAAGATCACGGGCTTCCGCTTATACAGGCTGCGGCAGTCGCGGCGGGCGAACGTTTCCGCGCAGTTCTCATGACGGCTTTCACCTGCGTACTCGGAGTTCTCCCCATGCTTTTTGCAACGGGTGCGGGCGCATCGAGCCGAGTCCATGTCGGTACTACAATGTTCTTCGGTATGAACGCCGCCACTATCATAGGTATATTCATAATTCCGGCTCTCTACGTCCTATTCCAGGGCTTCCGCGAAAAAGTTAAAGGACGTGTCGGAAACGCTGTGCATAAGGAAAACGAGGTGAGCAAATAATGAGAAAAATAAAAATAGTTCTGGCGTCTCTCCTGCTCGTCTCGATATTTGCTTTCGGAGCTGCGGCTGCCGAAAAAGTTCCGATGTCGGGAGACATTGAATTGACGGAAGGGCAATGGCTGGAACTTGCAAAACGCTATCCGGTTCCCGCTCTTTCCGGCGAAGTGACGGAACAGCCCAAGCCCGAGGTACTGGCAAGCTGGTGGGATTCTCTCGGAGACGAAACTCTGACACAACTTGTCATGATGTCTCTTGAGAACAACAGAGACCTCGCATCGGCGCGCGCAAAAGTTACCGAGGCAAGAGCATCGCTCGGCATCACAAAGGCAGCAGCTCTGCCTTGGCTTGACACCACAAACTACTGGAACAGAGGCAACACTCCCGTGACAAAGGGCGGAGACGGCAAGACAACAAACCTATATCGCCTTGGTATAGACGCATCATGGGAGATAGACATATTCGGCGGACGCAGACAAGCTACAAAGGCCGGCATGGCGACGCTCGAGGCGCAATACGCATCGCTCCATGCCGCGTGGGTAACGCTCTCATCAGAAGTCGCGCTGAACTACCTCACACTGCGCACATTGCAGGAGAGACTCGCGATAGCGCGCTACAACCTCGACCTGCAGATGCAGACTTTGGAAATGCTGCAATCGAGGGTTGATGCCGGACTGAGCGACGCGCTTGCTCTCAACCAGGCTAAGTACACGATGGAGCAGACTCGCGCCGCCATTCCTCCGCTTGAGACGAGCATAGAGGAATCCAAAAACGGACTTGCAGTTCTGACCGGAGTCGTGCCGGGCGGACTTGAGGAGATGCTAAAAGATGCCAAACCTCTGCCCAAAGCCGCAGCGGTAAACCTGATAGGCATACCTGCCAACGCCATTCGCCAAAGGCCCGACATCAGAGCGGCTGAACGGCAGCTTGCGGCGCAGATAGCGAGAAAAAAATCCGCGCAAGCCGACCTCTGGCCGAAATTCTATCTATTAGGCTCCATAGGCACGGAAGCCACTGACACGGGAAGCCTCTTCGAAGGTCCCGCAAAGGCTTTCAGCTTCGGTCCTAAAATAACTTGGCCGATATTCCACTGGGGCGCGATAAAAAACAACATCAAGGTCCAGGGCGCAAAACAGGAACAGTACAAAGCCGCCTATGAACAGACAGTCCTCACGGCCGTAGGCGAAGTTCGCAACGCGCTCACTGCGGGAGTGCAGGAGCGCAAACGCAACGCATCGCTCAAGCGCGGCTATGAATCCGCAAAGGCGGCGCTTGAAGTGGCAAACGACAAATACAAAAACGGGCTGACAGACTTCAACAACGTAATAAGTGCGCAAAGCGCGCTGCTCTCCCTCTCCGAACAGTACGCGATAAGCGAAGGGCAGATGACATCGGACGTTGTACGCATCTACAAATCGCTCGGCGGAGGCTGGGCGCCCATAGACGCGGAAGCTCAGGCGGAAGCGGCAAAGAAATAAAAAACAGCGATAACCGGAAAGGGCAAAACCTTTCCGGTTCGTTTTATACTGCACTTTGGCAATAAGAAAACTTTTGACATCCGCATTTCAGAAGAGGATAATTATTCAAGGTTCTACTATACTAAACTAAAGGCGAGATGATATCATGAAAAAATTTGCAATACTCCTCTCTGTGCTATGCGCACTTCTTTTTGTCAACAGCTCATACGCGGCCGAATACGTCGAGGGTGAGGCGATTATAACGGTCAGGACGGGAATCACTCTGTCTGCCGCAAAAGTAACCGCATCCGCGCAGAAATCTATGGCAGCAGCAGCATCACAGGCGGCACAGGCGGCAAATGCAAAACTGGTGCAGACATTTCTTCCTGTCAACGGAAGCTCATCTCTTTCAAAAACCGCTTCTTCCAACACAGAGACGCTTGCCGTAGCCCACGTGCGCTCCGCAAGCGGAGAAACAACTAAAGAACTTATAGCCAGGCTCAAAAAGAACCCGAACGTAGTGGACGCCTCCCCCAACCACATATACAGAATAAGCAAAGAACCTAATGATACAAGTTGGAGCGAACAGTGGGGGCCTAAGAAAATCAGAGCGGCAGGCGCATGGGATAAGGGAACAGGCTCAAAAGACGTAGTCGTTGTGGTTATGGACACGGGAATAATATACGACCATGAAGATCTCGCCGACAACATGTTCAAAATAACTCCGGCTCTTATTGCAAGTATGGACAGCAAAGCCAGCGGAATAATAAGCTCCGACTTTGAAAACAGTCACGGCGTCTGGTATCACTGCAAAAACGACACTAAGACTCCAATGGTTCCCGTTCCTGTAGGCCCGGTAAAAAGCACGGACATAGCAACCTCGGCTGACATAATGGGTACACCTGAAAGACAGAGAATCGTAGGCGACATCAGCGGCCATGGAACGCACGTCGCAGGCATAATCGGCGCGGTCGGAGACAACGGAAAAGGCGTGGCCGGAATGAACTGGAAAGTCAGCCTCATGGCGGTAAATGTGTTCTCAAAAACGAAAGATGGGAGCAAAGACACAACCACAGCCTATGACAGCGATATAATGAGGGGCATAGACTTCGTACTCACGGCAAAAGCAGCGGGAGCAAACATAAGAGTGGTCAACATGTCCTTTACAGGATGGAATGCCCCTAGAGGCGCAGACAATGCCAACGAATTGAAAATGAAAGCTCTGAGCGACAGCGGCATCATTGTTGTAATAGCGGCAGGAAACCATGCTCAGAACATAGACAGCCCCACGGGAATTTACAGCAGGGCAAGACCATATCCGGCATGCTCACGCTACGCGAACACGATAACAGTGGGAGCAACTACACAGAACGGAACATCGGAAGTTTGTGCCGAGTACTCAAACTACAGCTCATCGGGAAAATGGGTGGACGTATTCGCGCCCGGCACCGACATCTTGAGCACTTGCAGGAAAACACCAATAATATCCAGTGAAGACACATATAGCGGCACGGGCTATATAAAAATAAGCGGCACCTCAATGGCTTCCCCGATGGTGGCGGGAACGGCGGCTCTGCTCTGCTCCATCTATCCGGAAAAAACGGCAACGGAAATAAAGGCTATGATACTGAACGGCGCGGACCCGAACATAATGAAGGGCGGGTACTCCGCATACGGCAGGATAGACGCGTATAATGCCGCGTTTAATATAAGAACGACACCGATTGCTTCCGGAGACGGCGGCGGCTGCACCGTGGGATTCGCAGCAGCGGCTCTCTTGGCGGCTCTGCCACTTATTATCAGAAGAGAGAGAAAGGGGAAATAGCGCATGAAAAAAACGACTCTGCTCTCTGCAGCAGCTCTGCTGCTGATAGCGGGAACTGCAGCAGCCTGCGCACCGTGCAAACCGACGGCATGTCAATGTCCGTACAAGGATGACGGAATATCTCGGTGTGCCGAGGGAGAAGCTCTTGTCACAATAAAGGTCAGCGAAAAGATAATCAAATCAAAAGACAGAGAAAAACTTCTGGCAGAGCTGTGCGCCAAAATAGCAAAATCCGTAAGCGCAGACGTGGTATACATCTCCCCCATCTTCGACAACGGAACCAACGAACCGCAAAACACAACGGCACACTTCAAAAGCACGGAACTGACAACCAAACAACTGATAGAGCTGTTGCTGAAAGACAAAAACATAGCGGGAGCGTCCCCCAACTACATGAGAAGTATCAACTAGCTTAAAATGCTCGGGAGTGATTTGCTTTGAAGGAGCTTCTTAAAGCTGCGCTGAAAGCTGAACCGTGCGACCTTCTTCTCTTCGGGGGGCGGGTTGCCAATGTTTTTACGCTGGAGTACGAATATGCGGATGTGGCCGTTAAGGACGGGATAATAGTCGGAGTCGGGCATGGCTTTGAAGCAAAGGAGCGGGCGGATTGTTCAGGCTGCATACTTGTTCCCGGATTTATAGAGGGGCACATGCACATAGAGAGCACCTTTATGGTGCCGAGAAATCTTGCGGCCGCGATAGCTCCGCTCGGCACTACGACGATTATGCCCGACCCCCACGAGATAGCAAATACCTGCGGTATGGACGGCATTCGTTTTATGCAGCGCGAGAGCGCAGGGCTTCCCGTCGATATGTATTTCGGCGCGCCTTCATGCGTTCCGGCTTCTCCGTTTGAGACGCCGTTTGAAGAGTTGAACGCTTCCGATATAAGCGCGCTTTTTGAAGAGGGTACATGTACGCATTTGGGCGAGATGATGAATTTTCCCGGGGTGTTTTTAGGGGACGAATCGGTATGGGCAAAGCTCAAAGCCGCCGAGGGCAGAGTTATAACGGGACACGCTCCCGGCGTCACGGAGGGAACACTTGCCGCGTATATTATGGGCGGAGCCACGTCTGACCATGAGTGTGCAACGATAGAAGAAGCTATGGAGAAACTGCGGCGCGGCATGTATATTATGATAAGACAGGGAGCCACGGCAAGAAATCTCTCTTCCCTTGCCCCGATTGTCCGCGGCGACAGGAGCCTTTCGTCGCGCTGTATGGTTGTGAGCGACGATGTTTCACCGGACTTTTTGCACGAGCGCGGACATCTCGACGGCTGTATCAGGGAGCTCGTCGCGGAGGGAGTTGACCCTATCGCGGCGCTCAGAATGGCTACTCTTTCAACCGCAGAGTATTTCCGGCTCTATGACCGCGGAGCCATCGCGCCGGGGCGCATAGCGGATATCGTTATGGTGGACAGTCTTGAGAGATGCCGTGTGAAAAAGGTTTGGAAGCGGGGGCGGCTAACAGCGGAAAACGGAGTTCTTACAGAGCCGATAACGCCGCAGGTAATCTCCCCTCTTCCGGGGATAAAGACAAAGGTTGTGACGCCCTCCGCTGATGAACTGAGAGTCCCCATTCCCGAAGGCGCGCGCATGATGAATGTCATAGGGGTGATTCCGGGACAGGTGAGCACAGTGACTCTTGAATTTACCCCTACCGACGAAAACGGATTTGCCGTAGCGGACGCAAAGCGGGGGCTCGCAAAGTTTGCCGTGGTTGAGAAGAACAGAGGCACGGGGCGCACCGCAATCGGTTTTCTCAAAGATTTCGGACTGACTCGGGGAGCCGTTGCTTCCTCTATCGCTCATGACGCTCACAATTTTTCCTGCGCGGGAATGGACGATGTTTCCATGGCAGCCGCGCTGAAAGCCCTTGCAGAGATGGGCGGCGGCATCGTTGTTGCGGACGGAGAAAAGATTATGGCAAGCCTGGAGCTTCCCGTGGGCGGACTTATGAGCACTCTTCCGCTTGAAGAGCTGAGAGAAAAAATACACCCACTTTCCGAAGCAAGGGACGCACTGGGCTGCACAAACAAGCACGCCTTTATGCAGCTTGCCTTTCTATCTCTTTCCGTGATACCAGAGCTTAAGCTCACGGACAAGGGATACTGCGATATCACAAAAGGAGCCATTCCGCTTTTTATAACGGAATAACGAAAATACAAATGGGGCAGGAACACAGCAGCAAGCCGAGTTCCCCGCCCCATTTTCCTGACTTTTGCGGTCTTTAGTGCAGCAAAAACTGCAAAAGCCAGAACAGTATACAATTTCACGAAACTATTAGGAACGCTCATTCAAAACCACTTCTCAATCAGACGGAGCAGCCGCGCAGCTTGTACATGGCAGAGTTAAGCCGGGACAAGCCTAATTTTATAGGGTTCTTATTTTAATACATTTTTATTGTTGGGCTCGGCTCTTTGCCTTTCGCCCGACGAATATGTATTTTTGGATAGGACTGGTAGGTTTCTGAGGGTCAGCCATATTCAGTCTTCCTTCCTCAATGAGAGGTTTTAAATATGCTGTAAAGAGGTGACTTCTGCTCTTAATGCCAAAGTGTTCCTGTATTTCTTTTCTTGTTCGCGGCTGCCTGCAAAAGAGAAGCAGCGTTTCATCTGACAGTTCTTCGGCATGTTCGGTGTTACCATTATCTTGTTCGGCATTAGTGTTTTTAGATACACTGGTATCAGTGTTTGGTAACGCGTCTTGCACTGTTGATTTAACAGCATGTTCGGCAGCATGTTCGGTTAATACGTTTACTTGCTCTGCTGTGCCCTGTTTTAAAAAAGCCGGATGTATAAAAATAGTTGCTGAAAAGGTAAGGTGCCCTTCGTCAGTATAAAACTCGGGACGCGGTGAGCCGTTGACTTCAAGCGCCTCAAGTATTTTGGAGAAACCGGTATTACGCCCCTCTGTAAGATGGATAGCTTTCAAGAAATCACCGATTCTGCGATTGCGGTAGCGTCTGGATCGAACCCTAAATGTACGGAGGTCTTCCTGGGTGACAGACCTATCCGGTCCGGGAGTGTTGTGGATTTCAATACGGTTGTCCAACACTCTGACTTCGATGGGTTCAGCTTCGTTATATGCCTTATGGTAGATAGCATTTGCAAGAGCTTCTTCAATTGCCACATACGGATAATTGAAAAAACGGTCAGCTTCTGCTCTGTCAGGGCGCTTGATTATTCGTTCCTGAATATAACGGTCCTTAATATACTGCAAAGCAAGTGTGAGCTGCCTATGTAGTGGTCCGTCAAATGTTTTTTCATTTATGATATTGCCGCCTAGGCCCTCAGGAAAGTCAACAACATCTATCTGAGCGCACCTGAAAAATTTTCTTGGCATGTCGCTGAAAAAAAGTAACGCGACATTTTTGGGTTTCGTATATTCAGGCAACGTGCCGGAGATTTCTAGATTACGGCATATTTCCACAACATCCATCTTATCACTTTGATTGTATAAAGCGCTTCCTGCCTCATGCAAATAACTCAACAGCAAGTCTCTGTTGATATCGCCCATCGAGGCGTTGTGGTTCACTCTGTCATCAAACGGGGTAACGTTCGCAAGGCCGAATAAATCTTTTATCTCCGCATCAGAAGGTTTCACAGTGTTTGAAAACTTACGTATCCAATATACGCGTTCTTTATCCTCTTTTGACATTGTCCTGGGTGAAGAATATGGACGAATGGAACCGCCCGGAGCCCATATTATGATCAGCTTTTTATTCTCGAAATCGGCTACTTCCACAACAGGAGAATAATCAGGGCGGATAAGCTTGCATTTATTCAACATGTCTTTTTGGAAGCGATCTATGGAATCTACTGACACTCCCTTTATGGGGCGAACAGGTTTACCGTTTTCTTCCTCAACACCGATGACTATGTATCCGCCGCCCCAGTTGTCGAAATCATTTGCATAGGCGCAAATTGTTTTCAGCGACGCTTCCGCATCCCATGTAGTTTTGAATTCTATTCGTGCCCACTCTACCGTCGTACCGGAGAGTAAGTTTTCTACATTCGTGAGAATTGGCATGTCGTCCCGCTCCCTTCCGAATCGCTTAACATTTTACCATTTGGAAAGGAAAAATGTAAAAATCGGAGTTTTCCATCTGTCCTGAAACCTTGTGCAGTGCGTTTGCCGCATATGTACGTTCACCAAAGTATAGGTCTGTTCCATTCTTTGAGACTCTTTATTGCCGGACAGGACATGCCCGCCGCGCAGTATAGGTCCCGTCCTAAAATTCCAGTGTTAGGTTGCCATCTCCGTCAAAAGAGATGTCGAGCGGAGTGTTTTCTATATCCGCACCGGCAGAGATGGCTTCGTTGAGCATGTTTTCCGATACGTACACTGTTTCCAGCTCTTTTGTGTTTTTGAGTATCGCAAGCCGCACCTTTGTAAAGTCTGGGATGCATGAGGTTTTTACTGCTGCGCATATCGCCTCTCTGTCGTTTTGAAGCACCATCGGTATTTTGACGGCGGGAGACGCCGTGGAAGTGAGTGCGTTCGGGTATGTCTGTTCCGGATCAATACTTTCAAAGAGAGTTTCCGTTATGAAATCCGCCATGCCTATGCCGTTTGCGTTGCCGCCGGACACGTCTGTGAGCCGCAGCAGAGCAAGACGCCCGGTGCTGACCTCTCCGTGGAAGTGTTCGTTATTGAAGCGTCCCGTAACGTTTGGGTCATGGCCTGTGCCGCTTATGTTTTTCCCTATTTCCGTAACGACCATTACGTCGGTTGCTCTGAAAAACGGCAGGGCAAGGTTGGCGTATGCAAAGGTCAGAAGTTCCGCCTCTTTGTTCGGTATGTCACTCGGAGCTATGGCATGTACGCCGTTTATTTTGCTGTGGCTGTTCTCCGTGAGAGCGACTCCGAAGAGGATTTTTTCGCAGCCGAGCACCATGCTTCCCGCTTCCTCTATTATTTGGGACATATTCTTGAAGCCGCACTGATGATAACTCTGCGCGCCCTCCTGCTTGCCGAGCCCTATCGCCATCATCTTCATCAGGCCGCTTTCGTACTTGCCCTTGAACGAGGTGTGCGGTTTGATTCTGTTTATGAGAACGATACCGTCCGCATCGTGGGCAAATTTGTCTATGCAGAGCGGAGATCCGTTTAAGAGTGTTCCTATCCTGACTGTCTCCATGGACGAACGTATTGGAACTCCCATGCTCTCCTCCGTTATGCCTATCGTTTCCAGTATGTGTATCTGCCCTTCGGCTGTGGCACCTCCGTGGCTTCCCATCGCCGGGACGATAAATGGCACGGCTCCCGCCTCTTTCAGCATATCGCACACTGTTTTCGTGACGACCGCCATTCTGTCTATGCCTCGGCTTCCGCCCGTGACGGCAATTGACATTCCGGGGGTTATTTTGGCATATTCGGGAAGCTCAGACACAGCCAGCCTTGTCTCTTTTTCGATATCCTCAATGTGCGTGTTTTCAAATTTCTGATGAACACGAACAACCTTGGGCAGAGGTATGCCTTTTAAAAGGCTCGATATTTTTTCAGACGGTTTCATGGATAGAATTGTCATCTCTTCACCTCAACATTTCTGGTAACGATAACCTTCGTATCTGTACCGGAAGGGTTTTCAAGAATTATATCCCCGATGCTTACGGGAGCGTCAAGAGTTATCTTTCTAATCTCCGCCATTACGTCAAATATTTTGTCCAAGGGGATAGGCTTAACAGTTCTCACGCTTGCTTCAAGAAAATTTCCGCCGCGCACTGTCACGCTTGTGGAGAAAGTTCTCATGGGACTTTCTATCTCCTGTTTAGCCCACACCTCGCCGCGCGGACACCTATGTCCGCTTATGCTTATAATGGTATGAGGGCTCTCATCCGTGTACTCCGCCGTTACGGAGCAGCCGTTCGGACATACGACGCAGGTGAGTTCTTTGACCGTCATCTCACACGCACCTCCAGCTCTTTTGTTCCGCTTTCGTTTTCAATCGAGACCCAGACCATCTCAGCCGGGTGCAGACGGGCGTGAGTCTCCTGCTTTATCACTCTGCCGTCGGCGGATATTTCCACAATTCCGTTTCGGGAAGGCGAGCTCACGCGGAAAGCGAGTTTAACTTCGCCGGAGCGCCCTATTTTCTGAGGCACGACATACCTCACGCCCTCTCCCGCGGAGACCTTCGTATCACACTCCGATTTGCCTTCGGTTTTGAGACCGCGCACATATTCCGACGCGCTCGCTCCCGCCCTCGACGCCTCTTCGGAGACGAAATCAACAAGGTCGTGAACGTGCAGGACGTTGCCGCAGGCGAAAATTCCGTCTATACCTGTCATACAGGCCTCGTCAACCAAAGCGCCCTGGGTGGTATTATCTATAGGCACTCCGGCCTCACGGCTCAATTCGTTTTCCGGTATCAGCCCAACCGAAAGCAGCAATGTATCGCACTTGATATTTCTCTCCGTTCCGGGAATAGGCGCTCTCTTGTCGTCCACTTCCATAACGGTGATTTCTTCCAGCCTGCCCGAACCTCTTATATCTGTTACCGTGGTACTCAGATAAAGCGGTATTCCGTAATCGTCGAGACACTGTCTGATATTGCGCGGAAGTCCGCTTGAGTATGGCAGTATTTCAAAAACGGCCTCAACCTTTGCGCCCTCCAGAGTCATTCTGCGCGCCATGATAAGGCCGATGTCGCCCGACCCCAGAATACAGACATGTCTGCCCGGCATGATATTTTCCATATTTACAAGATTCTGAGCCATTCCCGCCGTATATACGCCCGCAGGTCTGTCGCCGGGAATGGACAGTGCGCCTCGTGTCCTTTCGCGGCATCCCATCGCCAATATCACGGCGGAAGCCTCTATCTCCTTAATCTCTCCGCCTCGGCTCACCCGCAATACTTTATCTCCCGACAGATTCAGCGCTATCGTATTTTCCATAACGCATATACCGAGCTCTTCCTCCATTTCGATATACCGCGCCGCATACTCGGGGCCGGAAAGAGCTTCGCCGAAGGCGTGCAGCCCAAACCCGTCATGTATGCACTGACCGAGAATTCCTCCGAGAACTCTATCCCGCTCTATCAGTACGATATCGCCGCTTCCCGCCTTTTTCGCCGCTATTGCCGCGGCAAGACCGGCAGGGCCTCCGCCTATTATCGCTATGTCATGTTTTTCGCGTATCATCATGCTTCCTCCGCGTTTCTGACATTGCCCGCAAAAAGTGCGGACTCTTTTTCCCTCAAGCTGTAATCTTCGGGGCGATACCCATATTCGTCCCTCAGCATACGCACTATCTTAGGCGTGCAGAAACCGCCCTGACAGCGTCCCATACCGTTTCGCGCCCTATACTTTATGCTGACGAGACTCCTCGCACCGAGCGAGTTTTCAATCGCGCGCCTTATCTCTTTTTTCGTAATCTTCTCGCAGCGGCAGATAACCTCGCCATACTCAGGGTCAAGCGCGATAAGCCGCTCCTGTTCCTCCGGCGGCAGCTCGCAGAAGTGCTCCGCATAACCCTCACGCTCCGCGATAAAATTATCCTTCGGAACAAGGGTAATTATCCCGCCGGCTATTTCCCGCACCTCTTGCGCAATGGCGGGCGCGCTTGTCAGCCCCGGGCTCTCTATCCCCACCGCGTTTATAAAACCGGGAAGCGAAGCCGCCTCTTCCAGCACAAAATCCGCGTTTCCTCCGACTTCGGGCGGAGTGCGCTTCGCTCTGTTTCCCGCAAAACTCCTTATATAGTCGCTTATCTTTATGGAGGGCAAAAGTTTCTGCCCCTCTCTTCTGAGGTCTTCCATTACACATGCCGTTACCTTGTAGCTCTCGGGAGCGGACTCCGATACGTAGGACGCACTCGGCCCTATCAGGATATTGCCGTCAACCGTTGGGGTGAGGTGAATACCGAGACCCGCGTCCTTTGCTCCGGGCACGGGGTATATGAGGGTGGAAAGAGTTCCGTTGAGCCTCTTATCCAAAACGTAATACTCACCTCGGCAGGGGTATATCCTAAGACTCTCCCCTGAATTGCTCTCCGTTACGCCCGCCATAGAGCTTATGCGTCCGCTGGAAAGCCCCGCTGCGTTCACCAGTATTTCGGAACGGAAAATTCTGCCGTCAGCCGTAGTTACAGTAAAAAGCCCGTTCTCCCTGCCGACGGAGACAACCTCTGTATTGAGAAAGAAATCTGCGCCGTTTTTGTGTGCGTTCTCGGCAAGTGCTATCGTAAGGGCGTAGGGCGATATCACCGCGCTTGTGGGGCTCCATACGGCGGCGATTCCCTCCGCTCCCGGCTGAATCCTCCGTATACCCTCCCCGTCAAGAACCTCAAGCCCGGGGACATTGTTCGCGCGCCCCTGAGCCATCAGCCTCTCTATGCCCGGCAATTCGTCGCTGTCCAATGCCACGGTAAGTTTGCCTATGCGCTTTATCTTGACCTTGAGTTCGGAGCAAAGTTTATCCATCATGGAGTTTCCGCGAACAGAGAGGCGCGCGCGATTCGTACCGGGTTTATAGTTGATGCCTGAGTGGAGCACTCCGCTGTTTCGGCAGCTTGTCTCCATACCGACGTCCGGTTCCTTCTCAAGCACGGCAATTTTTATATCAAAACGGGAAAGCTCGCGGGCAATCGCACTGCCGACGACTCCTCCGCCTATTATCAGAATTTTATAAGTGTCACACAAGGTATCCGCCCCCCAAAAAGTTCTGCAAGCACATGTAAATATTTAACGTAACATTATACAGCAATGCTTCGTCTGCGTGATAAAGAAACTCATCGAGAGCCATAAACCTAAAAAAACGCGGCACATTCCGAGACTCAGAAAATATGAAAAGAAACTGAATAATTTTTCTCTAAAAAATCATTTTTTCATCTTCCATCAAATTCAGTTTTGATTTATAATGATAACGAAAAATATAATTTTATGTTCTGAATTACTACATAAAAGTTTATTCTAAATCATCGTTACGTCTGCTGCTAATTATTCTGTGCAGGATACACAGACTGACTGCTCTGCAAACATAGGGATTGATAATGCCAAATCGGCTGCCTAAATGAATTATAATTTTTTGCTCTCTTCAAAGAGGTGAGGATTATGAGGGTCGCTGTATGCG
>CAZBYL010000011.1:0-47865 GCA_964496275.1 uncultured Synergistaceae bacterium
ATCCTTGGCTTGAGTTTTAAATTTTAGAAAAGACAGAGTTTTTCAGTGGAGACTATTTACTGTATGAGAGTCTTTATATCCCTTTTTATAATAGTTCCTGTTGCTTCATACCTTTTCGGATAAAAAAAGCGGCGCATGCGCCGCTTTTACTTTTTGATATCTCTCTTCTCTCCGCCCGTAATCTCAAGCAGTTTTTGAGGTGACACCGGGAAGAAGTCGTGATCCGTACCGGCCGCTGCCCAGACTGTGCCGTATTGAAACAGATCCTCGTCCAAAAGTGTCTGAGGCTGCGCGGGATAGCCCACGGGAGGAACTCCGCCGGGGCGAAATCCCGACCATTCGAGAACCTCGTCCGCAGAAGCGAAGGAGAGGTGCGATACTCCCATCAGTTTTTTTATCTTCTTGGTGTCAACCATATTGACCCCCGACATGAGAGCCAGAGCAAAATATTCTCCCCTGTTGACGCGGAGAAGTATGCTTTTCAGTATCTCGGGTTCCGGCGCTCCCACAGCAACAGACGCGTCTGCCACAGTGAATATTGTCGCGTCAGTGTGCATTATCCCGTTTTCCAAACCGAAGTCCGTGAGGTGCTCTCTTACCGCCAGCACCGGATCAAAATCTTCGGATTTTCTGTCTGTCATATCGTAAACCGTCCTTTTTTATTTATTGGCAATGCCGCGCGCACGAAGCGCGTGTGTCTCCGACATGTGCCGGATTATAGGCTCTGCCGCTATCGCAAATAGAGTGGACTTCCCGTCGTCCGAACCGTAAAGAATTCTGTATACTTCTCTGTTTTCGAGCACAGAGCGGACAAATTCCCTTGTCTCGGCATAGGGTATATTCTCAACCCACTCAGCCCATTCGCGTGAGCCGAGCTCTCCCCAGCCCGATACTGCTCCCGCACCGGCGTTGTATGCCGCCACACTTTTCATCGTGTTGCCGTGAAAACGCCTCTCCATGCGGGAGAAGTGGCTTGCCCCAAGAAGTATATTATCTTCAGGAGTGTAAATGTCAGATTTCTTTATTTTGAGCGAGCTGGCTTCTTCGACGGCGGTCTGCGGCATTAACTGCATAAGCCCGATTGCCCCAGACTGGCTTACCGCGTCGCGCCGAAACTTACTCTCCCTTCTCATAAGGGACCATATAACTCCCTCGGCAACTCCCGTCGTTCTCGACGCAGAAGTCACTTCGTGCGTCCATGGGCGCGGGTGGAAGAGGCGTACGACTTTTTTCGTAAAGCCTCCGTCATGTTCTTCAGACAGCCCGCCGTCCGGGAATAAAAGAAATGTGTAGAAATCGGTGGGGAACTTTTTCGCCAGTTTTGAACGCAGCTTATCTGCTTCCGCAAATCTGCCCAGATCTTCAAGGGCGCGTATTCTCCAATATAAGAGCCTTGCGGGGCGCGGAGCCAAGTCCGATGCAAAGGCGTGTGTTGACCAATGCTCAAGTGCTTGCTCTGTGTTGCCGTTCTTCCACTCGGTCCAGCCTCTCTGCCAGCTTACACATGCCTGAGTGCGAAGATAAGCCGCTGTCGGATAAAGAGAGGCCGCAAACAACAAAAACAGAAGCAGCAGCAGAATTTTTTTTCCTGCGGCCCCTGTTAATTTGTCTATTACGGCGAGCTGGATACAACTTTCTTTTCTCATGAAAACCTGACAGACTCCTTGTCACAGTTATAGCTTACGTTTGTTAAGTATCCTTTAGAAGGTGGCTTCCGTCAAGTCCCTTTGCTCTCTCAGTTGTATATATTTTTTATTTATGTTACAACGGTTTGTGACTTGTCAACAATAAGAATTTGTTGTATTCTTATGCAACACACCACAAAACGAAAGGAAGTCTGTCAGATGAGCCTCGGTAACAGAATAAAGTCGCTTCGCAGAGCCCAGCACCTTACTCAGCAGAAGCTTGCGGAAAAAGTTGAGGTAAGCCGCATCTATGTTCAGGCGCTTGAAAGCAATAGGCGTCTGCCCTCCATGAAACTGCTTCAGCGTTTGGCTCCGGCTCTTAATGTTGAGATCAATGACCTTCTTATGGATTTTTCTTCCCCTGATAAGCCGGGCAGAGTACAGCTTGATTCCATGCTGGACAATGGTGAACTTGAAATATGGTATCGCAGCAAAAAACTTTCGGAGCAGGAGCTTCGCCGCGTATATCGTGTGATCGAGGCGGCTATTGATGATTGGGCAGCAGAGGAATCAGAGGAATAATAGTTTGGATTCAGAGGATGTTTTTGCTGACTTGCCGACCCCTCCGGAAGTAATCCCGGATTGGGCGCAGCAGGAGGGGCGGTTATGGCAGAGACTCAGCGAGTTTGATATCCTGGCAAACGCGGAGGAACAGACCGGTCTCTCTCTTGAGCTGAAGTATGAGGATCTGCCTGTGGGCGTCTGGGGAATACATTTGGTGCGCTGCGAGCGGGGAAGGATTTGCGTCAATTCGTCTCTGCCTCCGGTGTGGCGTCGTTTCGCGCTTTTTCATGAAATCTACCACCTGCTTAACCACAGCAAAGGTGCCGCTTTTTGGGCCAAAACGTTTGTATCGATGGAGAGCTTTGAAAACAGAGCTGATTTGTTTGCTTGGGCGGCTCTTTGGCCCGAGTGGACGGAGGGGGATTATTCCGACTGGTGATGAAAAACTCTCTAAAAAAACTTCCGTTCTTCCTCCCCTTCGGAGGGTGCAGAGGAAGATGTGTTTATTGCAATCAACAGACCATTACAGGGGCGGAAGAACTTCCGTCCCCTGATTTTGTGCGTTCCGTGCTTTGCGAACTGAAGGAACCGCGTGAAATATGTTACTTCGGAGGCTCCTTCTGCCGTTTCGGATATGAGACCGTGAAGGCTTATCTGGATGCTGTAACGGAGTGTGCCCCTGCGGGAAGCAGTATAAGATTTTCCACCTACCCGGGAGATTTATCGGAAACCTCTTTCCGGCGCTTTATAATGTCCTATCCCATATCACGAATAGAGCTGGGGCTGCCCTCTCTCGACCCTAATGTGCTTAACTCATGCAGGCGTGATGCAGACCCGAAAGCCATACTTGCCGGGATAGAAACCCTTAGAGACGAAGGTGTGCCGCTGGCAGTTCAGATGATGATAGGACTGCCGGGGCAGACGGCAGAGAGCAGCCTTGCGGATTTGCGCACTCTTGCCGAGATAAAAGGCTCGCTTTCTTGGCAGCTCAGGCTTTATCCATGTTTGGTTATAGAAGGCACCGAATTGTTTGCTATGATGAACAACGATACATATAAACCGCTTTCTCTGGAAGAGGCGGTTCTATGGGGCGGCCGTTTTATAGACGAAGCCCTTTCTCTCGGTTTTGTGCCCATAAGGGTCGGGCTTCAGGAGACGTTGTCGCTTGCTTCCGCCGTCAGAGGAGGCCCGCACCACCCTGCATTGGGCGAGCTTATTTTCAGCGAGGCTCTTGTTCGCAGACTCGTAAGAGAAAAACCGAGCGGCCCTTGGAGCGTAGCTGTGCGCGACATATCTAAAATAACCGGGCACGGAGGATACGGACTCTCGCGTCTGAGTGCGCTTACGGGGAAAAACATAACCGACCTAAAATCACTTCTAAATTTTTTATCCGAATAAAAGAGAACTTTATTACAGAATGAGCAAAACGGCTATCCCTAAATGCAGAAATATGGGGTAGATTTTTCTATGTGAAAAAAAATATGGGAGGGGCATACCTATGACCGAACATGAAAAAATCATAGCCCTGTTTGATAAATTCGAAAGCGGCAAGTATAAGGCAAGGAACAGATTTCTCCGTTCCGCCACATGGCTTGCGGCGGCGGAAGACAACGGTGCCATAACCAAAGCGGAGATCGGCAGACATGCCGAAGTCGCATTCGGAGGCGCGGGAACGGTAATAAGCGGATGTGCCTATATCAGCGAGGAGGGCAAGTCCGCCAAAGGACAGTGGGGGCTTTATGACGATGCCCGTACACAGGACGTTAAGCTCTTAGCCGATGCGGTTCACCGTGCCGGTTCCAAATTTATAGTTCAGATAGGACATGCGGGAGGGCAGAAAGACAAAGACCTTGCGCTTTGCGGAGTATCCCTTTCTCCGTCGGGACTCGTTCATCCCGGAGCTGATTTTTCCACAAAAGCAGTTGACGAGAGCGACATAAAGCGTATCCGCTCCGATTTTGCCGCGGCAGCCAAGCGTGCTAAAGACGGAGGCGCGGACGGAGTGCAGATTCACGCCGGACACGGTTTTATGCTCATGCAGTTTCTGTCGCCGGTGATAAATCGAAGAGATGACATATACGGAGGTTCGCTTGAGAACAGGATAAGACTCGCGGGCGAAGTCCTCTCCGACGCAAGAGCGGCTGTGGGGGAAGATTTTCCTCTGTGGCTGAAAATGAGCATCGCCGAGGGGACAAAGGAAGGGTATGATTGCGAAGAGGGCATCAACGCCGCCCTTGCCCTTCTTAAGCAGGGCGCGGATGGAATAGAAGTATCAAGCGGTGCGATTTATGCCGGAGCGCAAAACGCTCCTTCCGTAATAGGAGTCTCTGCGGGAGAGTCCGAAGCGCCTTTCAAAGAGTACGCAAGATTGATCAAGAAACAGATGCCGGACAAGCTTGTGATCCTGACCGGCGGACTCAGAAGTCTTCCCGTGATGGCAAATCTCATATCCGACGGAGTTTGCGACCTCCTTGGTATGAGCCGCCCATTCAACGCCGAGCCTGATCTTATAAACAGGTGGGCCGAAGAAGATTCCCGCCCGTCGGCGTGCCTGTCCTGCAACGCCTGCTTCAACACAGCCGTAAAAAAAATGATAGACTGCCCGATTCTCAGGGACAGAAACGAGGGCTTCTGGGACGCGCTCTAAAGCAACTGTGTTGCGTTGACTAAGTATTTTGGCTGAACTATTTGTTTGCAAATTTGACTGCGGTTGACAAAGCGAACACGGAATAATAAACTGAATGGTATATTTATTGAGATATTAAAAAAACAATGATAATTGTAAGAGGAGTGTTTTTTACATGGATAGCACACAGCTTCAGAACTTGCTTATGGAGAGGGCGCATACAATGCCCAATAAAGCGCGCCGTGTGGCGGAGTATCTTCTTGCGAACATGCGCGAGGCTTCGTTCCGTTCTATAGGCGACATCGCGGATGAACTCAAGGTGTCGAAAGCCCAGCTTGTGCGCGTTGCTCAGATGCTCGGATTTTCCGGTTATGCGGAGCTCAAAAGCTGTTTGCAGACAGCCATACTCGAACAGATAAACCCGGCCGCCCTTCTTGCCAGAGCCGTGAGCTGCGGTGATTCTTTCCCCGACAGTGTATTTCGTGCAGAACATGCAAATCTTGACGATACAATGGCTCAGCTTACCGACGAGGACAGTGACACTTTCTGTGACTTAGTCAAAGAAGCGAACACCGTTTACTGCATGGGCTGGGGCATTTCCTCACTTGTTGCGGAGCTGATGCAGATGCGCCTTGCCGTTATGGGACGCAAGGCTGTTGTTATGCGCAGAGGCAGCCTCTCTCTCTGGGAGCAGGCACGCAGCATCGGCGAGGGGGATGTCGTTGTTGTATGCGAACTTCCGAGCTACTCCGTAGAAGTAACGGAGTCTGTGGAAATAGCTCACAGAAACGGCGCCAAGATAATCACGATGACGGACAGTGCAGCAGCGCCTGTTTGCAGATTTGCGGATATGTCATTCTATGTCTCCGCCAACAGTCCGACATTTGGCAGCAGTATTATCGGTCCTCTCTTTCTTGTTCACGTTTTGACTTCGGCTCTTTCCATAGCGCTTGGAGATGATGCGAGGGAATCCTTTGATGAGCAGGCTAGCTTCCTGCATGACGAGAGAATCTTCCACCCCATTTTTGGACTAAAGTATTAGACGCATATAGGGATTTTGCTTTGTTAATATTGCCGCCGACAGCAGACAGACTGCATCGGCGGCAGTTTAATTTCAAGAAAGATATTTAACCCAAAAACCATATAATTAGATTTTTTATAAAGAGATAAAATTCACATTTATATATTTGCCATATTTTATGTATAATGTTTACGTTGCCGGTACTTATCATCTTTTTGAATCGGGGGTGTATCTTTTGTCCCATGCGGAAAACAGAAAAGCTAATATAAAAATGATCTTGGAGCTTGCCATTGCTTTTTTTAAAAAAAAGGGTGTCGAAAATACCACCGCAGAAGATTTGTCAATAGCATCAGGACTTACACAGAGGTCGCTGTTTCGTTACTTCGGCACAATGGATCAGTTAGTTGTACATGCAACGGCGTTTTTCTGGTCTGAAATCATAAGGATAACGAACCTGCTTTACGGGGATATCATAGAGAGCGACAAGTCCGGATATGAACAGCTTGCCGAGATACTTTCCTCAATGGAAGACCTCTTTGTGCAAAGCAAAGACTCTTTCATGATGCTGCAGGAGATGGAAGCATTTTTATACAAAAAGAAACTCTCTTTTTCTGACATCTATGTCAATTACGTGGACAAGGGCGAATATGAGTCTCCGATAGCCAAGGCTCTGCGGAAGGGTATCGAGGACGGGAGCTTAAGGCCGAATCTCAACGTAGATGAAATACACCTTATAGTGTACTGTATTTTTACAGGAGTAATACCCAAGCTTGCTCTGTGTGAGCGGGATGTTCTCTATTCACAGAGAATATCCCCTGATTCGTTCATAAGCAGTACTGTTCGCATGATGCTTGAATTTGTGAGAGCGAGGTGAGGCCGGCATGGTGAACAAGCGTAACAGCGCCAAAGAAGTTGTTTTTAATTGCCTTGAAGCCTATTTTGAGCAGCGCAGCCCTGAAAAGACGCTTGAATTTCTGACGAACGATGTTATTTGGATAGGCAGCTCTTCTTTTGAACGAGCTGTGGGCAAGGACCAGGTTCGCTCTCTCATTATGGAGGAGATAGCAAAGGATCCTACTCCACTTGAGGGCATGTGTACCGGAGTGGAAGAAATCGCGATAACGAACGATGTAACAATTGTTTTGATGAGTATAAAAGTGATAATGAAAAACGAAAGCTCTCTTACGTTCGACATAAGGGGCACCTTTGATTGTGTAAGGACACACAAAGGATATAAAATAGCCGGAATCCATGTCTCGGTTCCTACCGGACTGCAGGAGGATGGTGAATATTTCCCAATCTCTTTCGGTGAAAAGAAGCTTGAGGACATAAGAAACGAAGCAATGTTCAAGAATATCGTCGTCTCAGGCTGTGAGCAGATAGTCAAACTTGATGTCCGCAGCAACAGCTATCGAATTTTCTCATCGGGTGAAGGAGCGGCAGATATATTCCCTCCTGACAGCGGAGACTATAAAAGAGCCCTTTTCGATTATGTAATTGAAAATGTTGCTAAAGAAGATATTATCTACGTTAAAAGGGAACTGAGTCCTGAGAATATTGTGGAGAGACTTTCGAAAGAACAGGTATTCCGACTCTACTATAAAACAGCGAAATCAGGCTGTATAAGAAACAAAAAGACGGAAGTATTCTACATAGACAAATGGAAGGGGCAGGTAGCCATTGTGCGCACTGATGTGACGGAAAGCGTCATACATGAGCAGCACAGAAACGAGATGCTCACTTCTGCTCTGCGTTCTGCCGAGAAGGCAAATAAGGCTAAGTTTGATTTTCTGTCCCGTATGTCGCATGAAGTGCGTACCCCTCTGAATTCTATAATAGGAATGTGTGAAATAGCTTCTCAGGCTTCAGGCAATATCGATGTTGTATCTGACTGTGTCGCTAAAATAGGCGTATCTTCAAAATACCTTCTGTCGCTCGTCAATGATATTCTTGATATGTCAAAGGCGGATGTCGGTAAGTTTACACTGCGCCGTGAGCCCTTTAATCTCTCAGCCCTCCTAAACTCAGTAAATAATATAATTTGTGCTCAGGCGGAGGCAAAGGGCATAAAATATAGCGTCTCTGTATCAAAGCCGGAACAAGAGGAGTTCCGCGGCGATTTTGTAAAAATGCAGCAAATGCTCCTTAATATCTTGGGTAATGCGATAAAATTTACACCAAGCGGGGGTCAAGTTACCCTCACTGTTTCAGAACTGCTTAAAACCGGCAAGGGTTCCGTAATGCGCTTTGTCGTGACCGACACTGGCTGTGGCATCAGCGAAGAGTTCCTGCCGAATATTTTTGTCCCGTTCGCACGGGAGGGTATCTCGCAAAATGTCAACGGCACAGGGCTTGGACTGCCTATTGCAAAAAGCATTATAGATATGATGAACGGCAGAATAGCTGTAAGCAGCGTTGTCGGCACGGGAACGGAATTTTCTATAGAAGTTGAACTTGCAGCCGCACCGAAGTCAGGCGGTGTCAGGCGTGTAGGCGGAAAAATAAATTACTCGGCGCTTAAAGCTCTCGTGATAGACGATGATGTTGTTGTAGGAAACCATGCCGTAAAAATACTCAAGGATCTTGGTTTAGATGTGGAGTTCACGGAGTCTCCGTCGGAGGGTTTGGAACTCGCAAAAGCCGCCTACGAAAGAAACCGCTCTTACGATATTTTCCTGATTGCGTGGAGAACGGGTGGGATCGGTGGTATCTCGCTTACCGAAAAAATACGTGCGGTTGTCGGCACCATTCCCACAATAATAATGATGTCCGAGTATGATTGGAAGCGTATTGAGATTGAAGCCAGACTTGCCGGAGTAAACGATTTTCTCTGTAAGCCTATGTTCAAATCCTCTGTTGTTGCTGCCATAGAAAATACAAGGCCAAACAAAAAAGTCAAAAAAGAAACGCCTGACTGCGGTTACGACTTCTCGGGCAAGAGACTTCTGCTTGCCGAGGATGACCCTGGAAATATAGAAGTTGCCAAAAAACTCCTTGAAGCCAGAGGGTTTGAGGTTGATGTAGCGGTTGATGGTATCAAGGCTCTTGAGAAGTTTGCGCGCAATGCCCCCGGATACTATGACGCGGTTCTGATGGACATAAGAATGCCGCTGATGGACGGGCTGAATGCGGCTAGAAATATCCGTATGATGGAACACAGCGATGCAAAGCGTATTCCCATAATAGCGATGACCGCCCACGCATTCGAAAGTGATATGGACAAATCCCTGGCTGTCGGAATGAACGCACACATAGCTAAACCGATAAATTCACAGGATTTATGTCGGGTTCTGAATAATCTTATTTGGAAAAAATAGCTGTATGAATAAAAACAGACGCCTCACATTCGGGCGTCTGTTTTTTCCTGACTTTGTCAGAAATCAGCCTATAAAACACTAATCAGAGCCATGATATCACCGCTTTCATGGCCTTTTTATTTTTCGCAATCAATGTGGTGTATAATAGGTGTATTTTTTTAATATTTGTGTTATAATAGCTGTATATCGGGTTGGGAGGTGTTAGGGTGAGGCTTTATATCAGACATGCAAAGAGCGGTGACTATGTGTATTTTATGGAGAGTTACAGGGATCCTGTTTCAAAGGGATCAAGGAATCGTATCGTTAAGTCTTTCGGACGTCTTGAGGATTTGCTGGCGGCGGATAAGGACGCGCTTTCTAAGCTCCAAGACGAGTTGGATAGTATCAATTCTGTTCCTGTCAGTTCTGTTGAGGAGCTTCTTTCAGAATTTGTTAAGAAGGAGCCGTCCAGGGTTTCTTTTGAGGGAATGCCTGTTCTTAATTATGGAATTTTTTGTTACCGTGCTCTTTGGGATGAGCTTCATCTGGATGATGTTCTTCGCCGTATTTCGTATTCGACGGGTTCATCGGTGCATTTGCCTCATACTGCGTTTTTACTTGCCGCTCTCAGAAATATGTCGCCCTGCTCTAAGATTGCTACTTTTTACAAGAAGGATAAGTATCTTTATAATTTTTCGGATGTTCGCGAAGGAGATATGTATAAATCACTGGATCTTTTAGCGGATTATAAGGAGAGAATAGAGAAACATCTTTTCAAATATCTTTTCCAAGACAAGTCGGCAGAGATTTCGGTGGCATTTTATGATGTAACTACATGCTATTTTGAGAGTGTGTCATCCGACAAATTTAAGGATTTTGGTTTTTCGAAAGATCATCGTGTGAATGAAGTTCAGGTGGTAATGGGGCTTTTAATAGATGAGGAGGGACTGCCTCTAGGTTATGAACTATATCCCGGTAACACATCAGAGTTTAAAACTCTTGCCGGAGCACTTAAAAAGTTAAAGCATACGTACAAGATAAAGAAAGTCATCATAGTTGCAGACAGAGGATTAAATTCCAAAAGCAATCTATCCATGATAAAGAAACTAGGATTTGAATATATTATGGCTTTCAAAGTCCGTTCTGCAACAATAGACGTAAAAAGAGAGATACTATCAGATGATGGATACCGGCGTGTCAGATCTGAGGATGGCGAGATATTATACAGCTACAAAGAGATGCCGCATACACAGGCGATAACAGAGGATAAAAGAAAAGTAATTCTAAGTGATAGCCTAGTCATAAGCTACTCATCAAAGAGAGCTGAAAAAGACAGGAAAGACAGAGAGCGTCTTGTAAAAAAAGCAATGAAACTGGTAAATACACCTGCACAGTTTAAAGCTGAGCTAAAAAAAGGCGGTAAAAGTTTTGTAATAGCGGACATTGGTAAAAATGCATTAAAACTTGATGAAGAAAAAATTGCAGCGCAGAGCCTCTTTGATGGCTACTACGGAATCATAAGCAGTGACGAATCACTAACGGCTGAAGACGTAACGGCCATCCATCACAGACTATGGAAAATAGAAGAAAGCTTCCGTGTAATGAAAACCAACATAGAAGTTCGTCCCTGTTTTGTCTGGACTCCCCGCAGGATACAGGGGCACTTTGTATCCTGCTACCTTGCCTTCGTACTTCAGAGACTGCTTGAACAAAAACTAAGAAAGGCAGGTATATCGGCAAGTACCGGAGCAATACATAATGCGATAATCAGTGCTACGGTTACTGCCATGACAGTACAATCAAAGACAGTATACATAAAAAATGAACCTGATCCACTCTATGAACCAATATCCCAAGAACTAGGTATGGAGCCTCTTCGCAGCAGCAACATGAGACAGGAACTAGAAAAAGCACTGCATCGCAAGATTTTATAAAATCTGTACACCACGCTGATTTACTAAATTTAAAGAGGCATAAACCCTTGGTATCTCAGGGGCTATGCCTCTTTTTTAGACGATTTTCTGACAAAGTCAGGAAAACAGACGCCTCACATTCGGGCGTCTGTTTTTTATTATTTTTTCCAGGTGATGGTGTCAATTTTCTGCATTTGGAAATTTATCATAGTTTCGGCCTGAGGCGGTTTGCCCTCAGCCAGATCGTTGAACTCATTAAGCATCCGGACATAGGTCAGTCTTTTCATAGGCGAGAACTCACCCTGTATTCCCGCCCTCAAAAGGAGCGCAAGCTGTTTATAAACGCTCGGTACCGGTACAAACGCAGGACCGTCCGCGGTCATTCTCATTGTGTATACGAACGAATAGCTGTCCCTTCCTGTGAAGGCCTCCGCCATGTTGTATGAAGGGGTCGCAGGAGAGACATAGACAGCCGTGCCCTTTGGCACAACAAGTTTTGCAGGAACAGCGTCCCATCTTGTATATTGGTATGGTGTGGTTGCTATGAAGAGCTTGGGAATCCACGTCGTCATTCCGAGCCAGAGGTGTACGCCGTCGCCCTGAAAATCTATGAACGAAAGCCTCCACATAAGGTCGTTCTTCTTATCCTGATCCACGTTAGTCACAAATTTCGCATCGGATATGTATGTCAAACCTTCAATTTCCGACAGCTCTCTCGTGCCGGCCGGTGTTCTGATCCAAGCGGAAGAGATTGTCCCATTCTCCTGCTCCAGTGCCAGGACTATTGGAAAGTCCGGTACTGACACCATTCTGACATTGACTCCGCTTTTGGGAATTTCCGTGCCGGGCATCAGAAGTATAACCGCTATTACCGCCGCAATAAGCAACGGCAGAACTGCAAAGCGCCTCCTGTCTCCGCTCAATGCAACTAACTTGTCTTTAAGCTTCTCTGCTGCGCCATGCAGTATCGAGGACAGCTTGTCACGAGTCATATCTTTATTATCCACTGCATATTTTCGTGCGGCAATGCTTCAAGCAGCTCTCTTACCGTTTTTTTGAAAATCGGATGTACCATATCCGGCGCTATCTCAGCCAACGGTACAAGTACGAACGCACGTTCCTGCATCAGAGGGTGAGGAATCGTGAGTTTGTCTGCATTCACAATTTCGTCCCCGAAAAAGATTATGTCAAGGTCTATCTCTCTGGGACCCCAATGGCGAGTCTCTTTTCTCCCTATTTCCTGCTCTATCTTTTTCAGAGTGCACAGTGCTTCCTCGCTTGTCATCTCCGTATGTGCAGAAAGGCACATATTGAGAAAACGCGGCTGATCCGTATCTCCCCACGGTTCCGTCTCCCACACTCGGCTGACTGCGTCTATACAAAATCCGGAGTTGCGCAGAAAATTCACAGCCTGCTGAAGGTGAGCCAGCCTGTTGCCTATATTCGAACCGAGTGCTATTACAACCTTTTTAGCTGTAGATTCCGGCATTTTTTATCGCCTCAACCATCATCACTGTTTTTTTGTTTTCACGGACATCGTGTACTCTGACAATGTCCGTACCGTGCCATGCGCAAAGGGCGGTTACTGCCAGCGTGCCTTCAAGCCGTTCTTCTGTTTTCTCCGCTCCCGTCGCCTTTCCGATACTTCCTTTTCTTGACACGCCCAAAAGCACGGGAAGTCCAAATGTGTCGAAAGCGCGCAAGTTCTGCATTATAAAAAGGTTCTGATTATAGTCCTTCGCAAAACCGACTCCGGGGTCGAGTATTATCTTTGACCTCTCAAGCCCCATGGATTCGGCGGTCTTTATGCCTTCGTCAAAAAAATCCGTGATGCTCTGAAGCATATTGCTGTTTTCGTATGCGCACATCGTCTGCATAGTCTCCGGCGTTCCTCTCATGTGCATCAGAACAAGCATGGCTCCGTAATCCGCGGTGACTTTCGCTATCTGAGGCTCGAAAGTGAGCCCCGATATATCGTTTATAATATCCGCTCCCTCTTCAAGAGCCGCTTTCGCCACGGAAGCGCGTGTAGTGTCTATCGATATCGGAACGAGGGGAAGTGTGCGCCTGATGCTTTTTACGGCGGCGGTCACACGGGCAAGCTCCTCCTCTTCGGAGACTCTCGACGAGCCGGGGCGCGTTGATTCCGCACCGAGGTCAAGAATGTCCGCTCCGTCCGCTGCGAACCTCTCGGCTCTCTTGACAGTCTCTTCCGAATCCGCGCCTGTTCTGCTTGCGGAATAGAAAGAGTCGTCCGTCAAATTTATTATTCCCATTATCATGGTTCTCTTGCCGAAAGCGAGCTCCGTTCCGCAAGGCAGTTTGACGGACGAGGTTCTGTGCGACATGCCGTTCAAAGCGCTGCGGATATCAGCCGCGATCTGCGGAAATCCCCACCAACTCATGGTCTCTATCTTATCGGCGAGAAATCCGAGCTGTTTTTTTGTTCCGAAAAGAATAACGTCGCTGCAAGGCTCGCTGCACGCTACGGCACAGCGGCTCACCGCTGCGTCTCCGCCGCGGGAAAGCATCTCCTGCTTTATTATGTTAGCGGCTCTGGTGTCCGCTCCCTTCAAATAGAGAGCCTTCACCTCTCTTCGGTTCTCAAAAAAAGGAAGGGATCTCATATCCGCTCCCACCATGCGAAGCGCTTCCGCAAGCTTCTCTCCGCTCAAAAAGTTCATTTGGTACAAGGACATGGCGAACCTCCGTTTAATCAAATTCCTGAATAATATTCATACCCTTCAGATGTTCCGTGTAGTTGAGGTTCATCAGACAGTAGCCGCGCACCGTATCGTATGTGAGCACACTGTAAGATGCGGTGTCAAAGTGGAACTTCCAATAGCAAGGCTTGGCGACGTCAAGCGCTCCCGCTACGAGCGGTTTGAGCACCCCTCTGTGTCCTACAATTGCTATCGTCTCGCCTTCATGCTCCCTTACCACTCTGTTGAGCGAAGCGAGCGCACGATCTCTCACTCTGTCAAGGCTCTCGCCGCCCTCAATGATAAGTTCTTCAGGCCTGTTGAGCCAAGTTTCCCACATATCTGGGACTTCCGCTGCGAGTTCAGCCTTTAGTCTGTTTTCCCACACGCCGATACAAATATTGTTGAAGCCCTCATCCGCTTTATAGTCCGCTCCAACCTTCTTGCTTATAATTTCGGCTGTTTTCATAGCGCGCGAAAGGGGGCTCGAATAAATTCGGCAGATTCCCTTTCCGGTCAATGCTCCGGCAAGAGCCTCAGCTTGTGCGATACCATTTTCGTTGAGAGGAAAATCCACGTGTCCGCGAATCCTTTTTTCCTTATTGCCCTCACATTCGCCGTGACGAATGAGATAAATCGTAGTTTTTCCGTGTGCCATACTCCATACTCCTTGCCTTCAGACTAATCTCTACTCAGCACAATATTATACCCTATAGGCGAACCGTAACCATACGATAAGCCTATCTTTAATACGTAGTATTGACTAGAAATATTCTCTGACCTGTATTGACATTTGCGGCAATGGCTGTTATTCTTATCGCGTTGAAAGTTATTTAGCACTCGTGTACGAAGAGTGCTAACAAGGAAGGGAGAGCGTGAGATGCTTACCGAAAGACAGTTGGAAGTCGTCCTATCCGTGGTTTATGAGTACATAAGAAGCGGAGAGAGTGTCGGCTCCAGAACAGTCTCACGCAGATACCTTACCGGACACAGTTCAGCCACAATAAGGAACGAAATGTCCGACCTTGAGGAGATGGGATTTCTGAAGCAGACGCACACGTCCTCAGGCAGAGTGCCAACGACGCAGGGTTACAGGCTTTATGTAGATTCGGTTCTTCAAAGAGTGGACTACAGAAAGCACTCAAACGATTGGCTGAAAAATTTGTGCGACCATCGGCGCGGTATAGAAGGAGCTCTTGAGTCCGCCTCAGATATATTGAGCCGAGTGTCAAACTACGTCGGAGTTGCGGCTCTGACTCCGCTGGATACGGTTAAGTTTCAGAGGGTGGACTTTGTAAGGCTCGGAGAGAGAAACGTTCTCCTTCTCGTAATCCTGCAGGGAGGGCTTGTTCACCAAAAAATAATCTCCGTTCCTTGGGATATGTCGCAGGACTATCTGGACGAGCTTTCGCGCAAAGTCAACATGTTCTCCGGTTGTACGTGGACGGAGCTTAAATCTTCGCTGAAATCCTACATAACGCAGGAGCTGCAAGAGTATCAGGCTGCATGCGAAGGAGCTCTCAAAGAGCTTGAGGGAATAATGGCGGTGCCGGCTGTTAAGGTTTTCACCGGCTCGATGAGCCACATGATGAACCTGCCGGATTTTCAGGACTTGAGCAGAATACAGACGCTCTACTCATTCCTGGAACAGGAGGACAGCATGGCGGATCTGGTAAACAGATGCACAAACGAAGGAATGAACATCGTGATAGGCGATGAAAACGACTCGCCCGCGATGAAAAAATCCTCTCTTGTCGCAGCCGCCACAGTGACAAACGGACAGAAAGCCGTAATAGGCGTAATAGGCCCGGACAGAATGGACTACGAGCGGGTCATATCGACAATAGACAGAGTACTTCAGACTTTGGAACCTGAGTCTGTATGGGAGGGCAAAGAATAAATGTTTAACAGAGAGAAGAAAGAGAACGAAAAGGACGTTCCCGCAGTCGAACCGGCGGAGTCCGCAATACAGCCGGATGCCGAGGACTGCGAAGCTCTTCGTGCCGAAAGAGACGCTCTGATCGCCGAGGCCGAAAAAGCCAAAGCCGAAATAAAAGCTCTCGCCGAGGACGCTGCCAGAGCAAGGGCCGACTACTACAACTTAAGAACCAGAGTTGAGCGGGACAGGGAGCGCGACAGAAAACTTGCCGCTGAAAAATCAATAGAAGTTCTCCTCCCCGTCTATGAAAACCTTGAGCGTGTATGCGGAGCCGTGGATGACAAAGAAAGCAGCATATACAAGGGAATGACGATGATAGTGAAACAGTTCCTGGATGCCATGTGCAGTCTCGGACTGGAACCAATTCCCACAGAGGGTGAGTTTGACCCGTCTGTCCACGAGGCTGTATCAATGGAGCCGATAGAGGACGAAACGAAAGACGGACATATCATAGGAGCCATCAGAAAAGGCTACAAACTTGCAGGGCGTGTGATACGTGCGCCGCAGGTTCGGGTAGGCAAATTTATAAAACAGTAAAACGGCATCAATGCACGGAAATATTCGTGCAAGAAAAATAAATCAAACAGGGAAACAATACCTACATACATATACACATAAAGGATGGGATATACATGGAAAAAATAATAGGAATCGACCTCGGTACCACAAATAGCTGCGTAGCGGTAAAAGAAGGGGATAACGTCACCGTTATTCCGAACCCGGAAGGTGCAAGAACCACTCCCTCCGTTGTTGCATTTACAAAAGATAACGAAAGGCTTGTGGGGCAGCTTGCAAAGCGTCAGGCAATAGTCAACCCCGACCGCACGATAATCTCCATCAAGCGTGAGATGGGTACAGATCACAAAGTTAAGATTGATGACCAGCAGTACTCGCCTCAGCAGATATCGTCGATGATACTCCAGAAACTTAAAAGAGACGCCGAAGAGTATCTCGGAGGTACAGTCACAAAGGCTGTCATCACATGCCCTGCCTACTTCACGGACGCACAGCGTCAGGCCACAAAGGACGCGGGAACGATTGCGGGTCTTGAGGTTCTTCGTGTAATCAACGAGCCGACGGCGGCATGCCTTGCTTACGGCGCCAACAAAGAGGGCGACCACAAAATAATGGTCTACGACCTCGGCGGCGGCACATTCGACGTCTCTATACTCGACGTGGGTGACGGAGTTTTTGAAGTCCTTTCGACCTCCGGCGACAACAGACTCGGAGGAGACGACTGGGATGCGGCAGTTGTAAACTGGATGGCTGAAGAGTTCAAAAAGAGCGACGGCGTAGACCTTCGCAAAGACAAGATGGCGGCGCAGAGACTCCGCGAAGCAGCGGAAAAGGCAAAGGTTGAGCTCTCCTCAATGGCTGAGACATCAATCTCACTGCCCTTTATAACCGCTGACCAAAACGGCCCGAAGCACCTTGAGATGACTCTTACGAGAGCAAAATTCGAAGAACTCACACGCGACCTTCTCGACAGAACAGTACAGCCGGTACGTACAGCTCTTAAGGACGCGGGACTTCAGACCTCCGAAATAGACAAAATACTTCTTGTCGGCGGTTCGACACGTATGCCGATGGTTCAGCGCAAGGTAAAGGAACTTCTCGGCAAAGAGCCTACAAAGGGCATCAACCCTGACGAGTGCGTGGCCGTTGGAGCCGCGATACAGGGAGCTATCCTCTCCGGCGAACACAAGGGAATAGTCCTCGTAGACGTAACGCCGCTTTCGCTCGGACTTGAGACACTCGGCGGAGTATTTACTAAAATAATCGAAAAGAACAGCGCAATTCCTGTTTCAAAGAGCCAGGTATTCACAACGGCTGCGGACAACCAGCCCCAGGTGGAAATCCATGTGCTCCAGGGTGAACGTGCGATGGCGGGCGATAACGTATCCCTCGGAAGATTCTTCCTTGACGGAATAGCCCCCGCACCCAGAGGAATTCCGCAGATAGAAGTCACATTCGATATCGACGCGAACGGCATAGTCAACGTAACCGCAAAGGACAAGGCAACGGGCAAGGTTCAGAACATCACAATCCAGTCCTCGCGCCTCTCCGATGAAGAGATAGAAAAAATGCGCCGTGACGCGGAGATAAACGAAGGCGAAGATAAGAAAAAGAAAGAGCTCATAGACGTGCGCAACGAAGGCGACAGCGCCGCATACAATGCGGAAAAGAGCCTTAAAGAGCTCGGCGACGAAGCGACACCGGAAGAAAAATCAGCGGTTGAAGAGAAGATAAAGGCTCTTCGCGACCTTCTCACAAGTGAGGATGCACAGGCAATAAAGGACGCAATCGAGGCTCTTATGACATCGATGCACCCGATCGCACAGAAGGCCTATGCCAAAGCTCAGGCGGCTCAGCAGCCGCAGGGCGGAGATGCACAGCAGGGTGAACCGGCCGATTCAAACACGGTGGACGCGGAGTTCCACGAAGAAGACAACAAGTAATTGAGGTGAGGCGCTGATGGCTGCTCCCGGAAAAAAAGATTACTACGACATATTGGGTGTTGGGCGGGGGGCCTCGGCCGATGAAATAAAAAAAGCCTACCGCAAACTGACAAGAAAGTATCACCCGGATGCAAATCCGGGTGATGCGGAGGCTGAAGCCAAATATAAAGAAATCAACGAAGCCAACGAAGTCTTGAGCGACCCGCAGAAACGGGCTCAGTACGACCAGTTCGGATACGTGGGAGACATGCCGCCGGGCGGCGGCGACTTCGGAGGTTTCGGCGGATTCGGAGGAGCCGACATAGGCGACCTCTTCGGCGACCTCTTCGGAGGCGGATTCGGCGGCGGCAGACGTGCCTCAAACCCGAACGGACCCAGAAGGGGAGACGACCTCGAATACACGATGCAGATAACTCTCGAGGAAGCCTTCCGAGGCGTTACAAAGAAAGTGGAAATTCCTCGCATGGAAACTTGTTCCCATTGCGGCGGCAGCGGAGCAGAGCCCGGCTCCAAAGTCGAAACCTGCCCGACCTGCGGCGGACGCGGCCAGGTTCAGCAGGTTGTGAATACACCATTCGGACAGATGTCTCAGGTTTCTCCATGTCCCAAGTGCAAAGGCAAAGGCAAAATTGTCACATCTCCATGCCGTGAATGCAGAGGGCAGGGACGTGTGCGCAAGCAGCACTCCGTGGAAGTGAAAATTCCGGCGGGAGTCGATACAGGAATACGTCTTCGCGTATCGAGCCAAGGGGAGTCCGGTATCAACGGAGGTCCCGCAGGCGACCTCTTTATACTGATAGAGGTGCGTTTGGACAGACGTTTCCAGCGCAAGGGAGACGATCTTAACACGTCGGTCGATATTGCATATCCTCAGGCAGCTTTGGGGTGCGAAGTTAAAATCGAGACATTCGACGGTTCAGAAACTCTGGATATACCGTCCGGAACACAGCCCGGTTCCAAACTCAGAATCAAAGGCCGTGGAATGCCGCGTCTTAGAGGCGGCGGAAACGGTGATATGAACATCCTTGTCCGTGTAAGCGTCACGAAAGCCCCATCATCCAGGGAACGTGAACTTCTTGAACAACTTGCAAAAGAGATGAATGTTCCCGTCAAGCAGCGAGAAGGTTTTTTTGATAAATTCACTAAATAAAATGAACGGGGATATATCAAAATAAGTTATCCTAAAGCGCATGACATATAAAGTGTCGTGCGCTTCTTTTTTGCGCAAAAAAATGAACTCATTCAAGGGGAGAATTCAGAAATCTGCCAAAAAAAAATATTAAATCTAATTTTTTTCTTTACATATAGTGAAATGGATAATAGAATAATAAATGTGAACAGAATTGCCCTTAAATTAAGGGAACTCACAATTTTGAAAACAGAACATAACGGGGGGGGAGCGAAGCACGGCGGTAGGTTTTGGAAGAAGTCGGCAGTATTGCAACACCGAAAGTTTCCACTACATTATTGGAGGTGCAACCAATTGAAGAAGATTTTTGCAGTTTTGACAGTCATTTTCATTATTTGCGCAGCAAGCGCGGCATTTGCCGCAGAGCCTATCAAAATAGGTTATCTGGCAGCTCTCACGGGCGACTATGCACAGTACGGAATCACCGAAGTTAACATGGCCAAAATGGTAGTAAGCGACATCAACGCCAAGGGCGGCGTTCTCGGACGCAAAATCGAACTTATCCCCTATGATACCAAGACACGTAATGAAGACGCGGTCAACGCGGTTCGCCGTATGATCGAAAGCGACAAAGTGTGCGTCATCATCGGAGCAAACTCAAGCGGTATCAATATCGCAACAGCTCCTATCGTAGCAAAAGGAACAACACCCCAGATTTCAACAGTCGGTACGAACCCGCTCGTAACAGTTGACAACAAAGGCAAAGTTCGCCCCTACTCCTTCCGTATATGCTTCACAGACCCCTACCAGGGAGCACTTGCCGCTGACCTTGCTTACAATGACCTCAAAAAGCACAAGGCAGCAATACTCTACAACGTAGGTTCCGACTATGCACAGGGACTCCGCGAATTCTTCACGAAGAGCTACACGAAGCTCGGCGGAAAAATCCTTGCTGATGAAGGCTTCCGTGAGACAGACGTTGACTTCCGCGCACAGCTTACAAAAGTTAAAGATTCCGGCGCAGACGTCCTCTTCCTCCCGGGAATGGGCAAAGACATGGCTCTCGCAATCAAACAGGCTCAGGAACTCGGACTTAAAGTCACCATCATCGGCGGCGACGGCTATGCCGAATTCATGAACGAAATAGCAGGACCTGCAATGAAGGGCACATACTGGATCAACCACACATACCTCGGCGACCCCGGCATGGCACCTATCTTTGCACGCTATAAGAAAGTCTACAAAGATGACTGCAAAGAGTTCGTAAACGGAACAATGGCATACGATGCAACATACTGGGTCGTAGACGCTATCAAACGTGCAGGCAAGGCAGAAGGCCCCGCAATCGCGAAGGCACTTACAGCAACAAAGAATCTCAAACTCAACCACGCTACACTTACAATCGACCCTGCAACACACAACCCGCTCAACAAGGCCGGTATCATTCTTAAGGTCGGCGACGATCTCAAAACAAGCTTCTACAAGAAAGTCGAACCGAAATAAGCTTACACATTTAGAACAGGGGCTTGGCTTTATTCCCAAGCCCCGCCTTTCGGCCTTGCTTCGGTCGGGTCGATAAAACGGTACTAATCAGGGAAGGCTGAGGTGTTTCATTTGGATTCAATTATCCAGCAGATTATCAACGGTCTGTCATTGGGTTCCGTCTATGCGCTTATTGCAGTTGGTTACTCTCTTGTTTATTCCATACTGCTCTTCTCAAACTTTGCGCACGGCGGGTTTCTTGTAATCGGCGGTTATATCTGCTACTTCGCGCTCCGTACTTTCGGCATGAATATATGGATGGCTTCGTTTGCCGCTCTTATCGGCGCCGGACTCTCAGCCGTTATAGTCGAAAGGCTTGCATATAAGCCGATCAGAGAGCGTACCCCGATTACTCTTTATATGCTTATCGCCTCCATGGGTATGAGCATCGTTATCGAGAATATTTTCGTAGTTACCGTAGGCGGACGTTTCAGAGCTTTGCCGCCGGTAATTCCGACACAGCCTGTCAATTTCTTCGGACTGGCGACTACAAGCGCTTTTGATATCCTGTCACTTGTAACTGCAGTGGTGTTCCTTGTCGGACTGCAGCTCTTCCTTACCAAGACAAAGTGGGGACTGGCAATCAGAGCCGCTTCATACAACCTTAAAACGGCAGGGCTTATGGGCGTCAACGTCAACAGACTTATCGGAATAGTATTCTTCGTGGCGGGGCTTCTCGCAGGTGTCGGCGGAATATTCCTCTCAGTCCGCTACACTCTGTACCCGCAGCTTGGAATGATAACGACAAAGGCTTTTGTGGCAGCCGTCATCGGCGGACTGGGCTCTCTCCCGGGTGCCGTAATCGGTAGCCTTATCCTCGGGCTTGCCGAGATGCTTACCGCAGGATTTATCTCAAGCCAGTTCCGTGACCTGGTAGTTTTTGGACTGCTCATCGTCACACTGATTATCCGTCCGACGGGGCTGTTCGGAAAATCCGTCGGCGAGAAAGTGTAGGTATCTAAGATGGACGGTTACGCAACAGGTATTATCACGCTCCTTGCCATTAACTGCATCGCGGCTCTGGGTGTATCCCTCTTCACAGGTTTCACTGGGGTATTTACACTCGGTCACGCCGGATACATGGCGATAGGAGCCTACACCACCGCTATTCTTACCGTCGAGTACGGAGTTCACTTTATTCCCGCTATCATAGCGGGAGGGCTGCTTGCCATGGTGTTCGCCTATTTGATAGGTATCCCGACACTTAAACTTGTCGGTGACTATTACACGATTGCATCTCTCGGGCTCGGAGAAGCCATAAGGCTCATCATCGAAAACTGGGAAGGCGTTACACGCGGAGCTCGCGGCTACCCCGGAATAGATGCGTACACCACAATGCCTGTGGCTCTCGCATTCCTGTTTATAATGGGCATCGCAATGTTCTTTCTTGTTAACAGCAGCTACGGCCGCGCTTTCAAGGCGTGCCGCGACGACTATGTCGCAGCCTCTCTTCTCGGCTTCAACACGGCTCGCTTCCGTGTGCTCAGCCTTGCGATATCGGGTTTCTACTGCGGAGTCGCAGGCGCTCTTCTCGGCGGATTCATGTCCTTCATACAGCCTGTAATGTTTGACATGGCGAAGTCCACGGAACTTGTCTCTGTTGTTGTCTTCGGCGGACTCGGCTCAATGAGTGGCTGCCTTATCGGTACTGCAATACTTACTCTTGTCACCGAAGTATTCCGCCCGATATCCCAGTATCGTATGCTTGTTTACGGCCTCGTCCTCGTCCTCGTAATGGTTCTGCGTCCCGAGGGCATCATGGGTACAAGCGAACTTACCAAAGATTACATAAAGGGCATCTTCTGCCGTAAAAAGAAGACAGCTCAGGCAGAGGAGGGCGTTAACTAATGGCTGCTGTTCTCGAACTTAAGTCGGTCAACAAAGCCTTTGGAGGCGTCCAGGCTGTTAAGGATATGACTTTCACCATCGAAAAGGGAGAGCTTGCCGGACTTATCGGCCCTAACGGAGCCGGTAAAACGACAATATTCAACCTTGTTACCGGAGTATATGACGTTACGAGCGGCGAAATGGAGTTTAAGGGCAGGAATATTAACAAGCTCAAGACCTACCAAGTAATCTCCCTCGGTATCGCTCGTACCTTCCAAAACCTGAGGCTCTTTGCCGCGTCTACGGTTTTGGAAAACGTAATGACTGCAGCGCAGCAGCACCATCAGTATGGTTTCTTCGAGGCCGTAAGTCACATGGGGCGCTGGAAGGGCAAGGAAAATGCAGCCCGCGCGGAAAGTATGACCCTTCTCGAAAGAGTCGGGCTTGCGGACAGAGCAAACCAGGTAGCGGGAACTCTGCCCTATGGTTTGCAGAGGCGCCTTGAGATTGCCCGCGCCATTTCGCTTGAGCCGGAGCTTCTGCTCCTCGACGAGCCTGCCGCAGGTATGAACGCGGAAGAAGTCGAGCAGCTCAACCACCTTATCACGGATATACACAAGGATTTCAACCTCACAATCCTTCTTATCGAGCACCACATGGACATGGTTATGGCGATATGCCCTCACATCGTCTGCATGAACTTCGGAGCCAAGATTGCAGAGGGAAACCCCGAATATATTCAGAACCACCCTGAAGTTCTGAAAGCATACCTCGGAGAGGAGGAATAGGCGATGGAAGAGAGAAAACCTATCCTCTCCATTAAGAATCTAAGCGTCAATTACGGAGCGATACAGGCACTTAAAGGTGCGGATCTCGACGTCTATCCGGGAGAAATCGTTGCGGTTATCGGTGCAAACGGAGCGGGAAAATCAACAATGATGAGCGCTATCGTCGGAGCCGTTCCCCGTGCGGGCGGAGAAGTTCTTCTTGACGGAACGCCGCTTCCCACAAAGAGCTACCAGATAGTAAAGGCGGGCGTCAGCATCTCACCCGAAGGAAGAAAAGTGTTCGCGCCTCTCACAGTCTATGAAAACCTTGAGATGGGAGCATTCCCTCTTGAGGACAGAAAATCCATAGCGGATCAGCTTGAGAAGGTCTATGAACTCTTCCCGCGCCTTAAAGAGCGTCACGACCAGTATGCGGGTACTTTGTCAGGCGGAGAGCAGCAGATGCTTGCCGTAGGCCGCGCTCTGATGGCTCAGCCCCGAGTCCTGCTTCTTGACGAACCTTCACTCGGCTTGGCTCCTATCATTATCAACGAAATATTCAAAGAACTTACGGAAGTAAACAAAAAGCTCGGTATGACAATCCTCATAGTCGAGCAGAACGCAAGAAAGGCTCTTCTCCTTTCGCACCGCGCATACGTTTTGCAGACGGGAAAAATAACAATGGAAGGAATCTCTTCCGAGCTTCTTAAAAATCCCGAAATCGAAGCGGCATACCTCGGCGGCAAGAAGAATTAACGCTTCTGAAAATAACCGGCAGCACAAGACCCTTCGCAGAGCGGAGGGTCTTTTTATTTTCGCCGATTACAAAAGCAAGTGCAGCCGACAGTTTTTTATTTTTACGAAAGTTTTACGGTGCGCCCTGTTGATTTATGGGTTACAATAATCCAGCCGTAATATCGGCAAAGGAGCTGAGCTTATGGATACGAAAGATAGTTTCTGGTGGTACATAACAATTTCGGCAGGGGTGGGTTTTGACGACACACTCTTCTCACTGGCCGATATTACAGAGAGTATAGGCACGGAATTGCAGGAGCTTCCCGACGGCGGAGCGCGTCTCAGAATGTATTACAGAAGCAGTGAGGACTTGTCTCACTGGAAAAAACTTCTGATAGAGGCAATGAAAGAATTCCAATTTGTCTCCATAGACGACTTTGGAAAAATAGAGAATCAGCCGTGGAACGTTGCTTCGGAAGAGGCCTTTCCGCCCCTTCCCGTAGGCAAAGGGCTTGTCGTGCTTGCGCCGTGGCACAAAGGGACGGAGCCTGCCGACAGAACCGCTCTCTACATAAATCCCGGCAGCGCGTTCGGAACAGGATACCATGAGAGCACCCAGATTGTCCTTGAACTCTTGGAAGAGTACATGAAGCCGGGAGTAACAACAGCCGACATAGGAACAGGCTCAGGCATACTCACTATATGCGCCCTCAAAATGGGAGCCGAAAAGGCGTATGCGAGAGACATAGACCCCGCCGTTATAGAGGAAGTCCGCAAAAACTTTGAACTGAACGGTCTTGACCTTGAAAAAATAGACCTGCGCACGGGAGATCTGCTGAAAGACTTCGGTCACACAGCCGACATACTCACGGCGAATATCCTCATAGACCCTCTGACCTCAATGGTCAAAGACGTTCCTGCCGTTATAGGAAAAGATGGACTTACTATCTTCTCAGGAATGGTGGAAAAAGAGAGCCCCATATTCCGCAAAGCTCTTGCAGATGCGGGAATGGAGCCGATAAAGGAACTCGTGAAGGGAGAATGGTGGGGTGTCGCTGCCAAGACTTCGGCTTGAGCATTGCCTGAAGTCCGACAACCTCTGGCACATAGACCCCGAACAGGCGCACCACCTTGTTCGGGTGCGTCGCTGTTACACAGGCTCTCTCGTTGAGGGACTACTTGACGGAGAGAGAATTGAGCTCAAGCTTATCTGCGAAGGCTCAAATGTCGATGCCGTCGAAGTCTCACGCGCGGCTGAGCCCGCTCTGCGTCCCGAGATACATTTACTCTTGGCGCTCCTGAAAAACGACCAATTTGACGATGCTCTCCGCTTCTCTGCGGAGACGGGCGTACATACGATACACCTTCTTGCCGCGGCGCGCAGCGTCCCCAAATATGAGGGAAAAAAGCTGGAAGAAAAAATGTCCCGCTGGCGCAAAATACTGGACGAATCGACAAAACAGGCGGGTGCGGCAATATCGCCGGTGCTTTTGCCGCCCATACCTGTCTTAGACATAAATGCCAAATCACTTCCCGAAACACGATATGCCGCGATACTATCGCCATCCGCAGCTGCGCTCAAATCCCTGCCCGAGTCCGAAAAACTTGCCGTGGCAATCGGACCCGAAGGAGACTGGGCTCCCGAAGAGAGAGATTTTCTGCCGGCAATCGGATTCACTCCGATAAGTCTCGGAAAGAGAATCCTCCGCGCAAGCACCGCCGTCGCTGCGGCATGTTCGTGGTTTGCCCTCAACATTTCAGAGAAGGAATAACAAATGCAGAGACTTTCAAACAAAACATACTCCGTGATAATACAGGGGTGCCGCACAAACCAATATGAGGGAGAAGCCATAGCCGCGGCGCTCGAAGCACAGGGTGCGGCGCACAGCGAGACATCTCCCGATATAACGGTAATAGTCTCATGCACGATTACCGCTCAGGCAGACAGAAAATGCCGCAAACTCATACGCCGTATAAGGCGCGGAAACCCCTCCGCTCTCATAATCGCCTGCGGATGCTACGCGCAGAAAATATCGGAAGAGGAACGCACCGCCCTCGGGCTTGACATCGTTGTGGGAAACAGGCTCAAACACCTCATACCGGAACTTGCGGCTCAACACTTTGAAAAAGGGTCGGAAGCCGCCTTCTCTGTGATTCCCCAAACCGAAATAATAAAAGAACCCTCATGGGATTCCCTCGAACTCGACAGACCAAGACTGCACACAAGAGCCTTTCTCAAGGTTCAGGATGGCTGCAATCACTATTGCAGCTACTGCATCGTCCCTTACGTTCGCGGCAACCCCGTATCGCGCGGCATGGAATCCGCTGTGCGCGAAGCGGAAAAAATAATCTCATCGGGCTGCCCCGAAATAGTCCTGACAGGAATACACATAGGACTCTATGAAAACTTGCCCGAACTTGTCCGCAGAATAGGCTCCATTGCAGGGCTGAAAAGGCTCAGATTCGGCTCGATAGAGCCCTTTGCCGTTGATGAAAAATTACTTGACGCTCTGGCGGAGACAGAAACCTTCTGCCGCCACCTCCACATGCCGCTCCAAAGCGGAGACGACGGAGTCTTGAGCGTAATGCGGCGCGGCTACACTGCCGCCGAATTTGCCAAAATGGCTGAAAACGCCCGCGCGCGGCTCGGAAGCGGCCTTCATATAAGCACCGACCTTATGGTAGGGTTTCCGACAGAAAGCGCCGCCGCATTTCAAAACAGCATGAACTTTATACGCGATATCGGATTCGGCAAGGTACACGTATTTCCGTACTCGCCGCGCGAAGGAACGGACGCGGCGCTTATGGAGCTGCCCCCTGATGCGGAAGTGCAGGCAAGAGTTCACGAAGCGCTCCTTACGGCGGAAGAACTGCATAAAAAATACTGCTCATCCTTCATCGGCAAAAAAATAGAAATACTCGCGGAAGAAAATAAAGATGGAATAATGTGCGGTCTGGCGCAAAACTACATCAGAATTGCGGCGGCAAGCGACGGCACTCAGCCGCCCGCGCTTACGAGCGTTATTCCGACGGAATACAGAGAGGGAACACTGCTCTGCGCCTGTGCTCCAAAAAAAGAAAACTCGGATTTCGGAAACGTCATATAGACCGTTTCGTCTGTTTGAGGCTGGAAAAAACAGATAATTTCTCTCGACCATTCTGTGCCTATACCCTATAATATGCTTAATTCAATCGGTTGCATAGAAGGTGATGGCATGAAGGCTACAATGCAGGATGTCGCAAAAGAGGCTGCGGTGGACAAAGCTACAGTAAGCAGAGTTCTGAAAGGCGACCACAGAATATCCGAAAAAACAAAAATCAAGGTCATGGAGGCCGTTCGCAGTCTGAACTACAGACTGGACAGAAACGCACGCAACCTCTCCACAAACCGCAGCGGTTTCGTGGGAATAGTATTCAAAGATCTGAACGTGCCGTGGGCGTCCGGCTTCATCGCCGGGCTTGACCGTGCCATGTCGAACTCGGAATATGATATCTTAATAAAATGCACAGACGGCGACCCGCGAAGAGCGGCGCGCGAATTCGGCAAACTCTGCGACAGGGGAGCGGAAGCCATTGTGTGGGGAGACGGCGCTAACCTGCCCGAAATAATCTCCGTTCCCGCCGTTACTCTGGGATTCAAAAAAGATGGGCTGATATCGATAACAGCGGAAAGCGGCGAATTTTGCCCGACATTTGTGACAGGCGCTCTTGTCGGCAGACTCATCATAAAGATAGTAACAGGCAAACCCGTTCCGATGCGTGAGGTAATAATCAAAGGTGCTGACGATGAATGTCTCTAAGTAATGTAAAAATAATAATTCTTGCTCTGTCCCTTCTTCTCATACAAACAAACTGCGCTCCTGCCGCCGAACAGTTCAACCCGCTGCATGTGTACGGTCCCCGCGCGGATAAACTCTGCATGGTAATAATAAGAAACTCCGACGCACAGGTGCTTGCTGCCGAGCGGGGCGACCTCGACATAATAAGCGACATAACACGCCCGTCCGACATAGAAAGACTGAGCCGAAACCCCAAACTGCAAATGTCGCTTGCCAGAGGCTTTCACGCCTTCTTCCTGCTTCTTAACAACCAAAAAGCTCCGTGGAACGACAAATACGTTCGCCGTGCCGCAGCGGAAGCAATCGACCGCAACAACATAGTACGCACAATATATTCGGGCTACTGCGAGCCGATAAACAGTTGGCTCCCTCCCGTATCTCCCTGGGCATTGCCCGAAAGCTCCAAAATAATATTTGACAGAGATGGTGCGCGCCGAAAACTTAAAGCTCGCGGCTACACATGGAACCTCGGCGGAACCCTGGTCGCTCCTGACGGAAAGACAATGCCGCCGATAAAACTCCTGACTCCGCTTGCTCACGTTGCTCCCACAACCGCCGAAATGGCGGAACAGACGGCAGACTCGCTTCGTGCTGTAGGGTTTCCCGTGGACGTAGAACCGATGGACTTCTCGGCAATGATATCCAAACTTGACCGCAAAGACTACTCAATGGCTGTTCTTGCATGGAGCATGGGGCGCAACCCGGATTCCCTCTACTCCTTCTACCACAGCTCCATGAGCGTCGAAGGCGGCTACAATGTCACAGGCATAAAGGACAAATCTCTCGATGCCGCGCTTGAGAAACTGCGCTTTGCCAAAGACAAACCTTCGGCGCAGGCGGCCTCCGTAAAAGTTCAAAAAATGCTGGCGGACCTCGTCCCCTCCGTCCCCATCTACAGCAGATTCTCCGTTGCGGCTGTATCCCGTTCATGGAAAAACGTGCTGACGACGGACAAAACCACGGCTGATAACATGTGGACCCTCATGATGGCGGAGCCCAAGGATGGAAAAATGCGCACCATGAACATGGTACTGGCGGAAGAACCGCGAAACCTCAACCCCTTTGCCGCGAGCAGCGCCTACTCATGGCAGGTGCTCGGCATGATATACGAAGGAATGATAGGGACAAACCCGTTCACACTTGAGGACATGCCTGCCCTTGCCGAATCATGGAGCGTGAAAACAGTGCGCGGCAAAAAAGAACATACAGAACTCACCTTCCGCATTGCGGATGGGCTTAAATGGAGCGACGGAACCCCCATATCCGCATCGGACATCAAAGCCACAATAGACTTCCTGCGCAAAAATAAAATACCCCGCTTCTTTGACTCGGTCAAAGATGTTGAGACAGTTTCGGCAAACGGCAGAACTCTCACAGTAAAAATGTCGGGAGTCAGCTACTGGTATCTCGACAACATAGGGGGGCTTCCCTGCTTTCCCAAAGCCGTTCTTGACAAAATTTCAGATTGGCAAAACTGGAACCCCATGGACAAAAGCGGAAAATCCGGTCCGGTCGGGCTCATCGGCTCGGGACCCTTCACATTTGACGAATACAGAGCGGGAGAATACGTAATGATGAAGAAAAACATCCGCTACAGAATGTTAAACAACAAAAAGGCGGGAATGTAATGGACAGGGCGTGGCTCATAAGGCGTATCCTCTCATCTCTCTGCGTACTGGCCGCGGTGCTCGTGCTCAACTTCTTCCTCTTCAGGATAATGCCGGGAGACGCGGTAAGCACAATAATAGACCCGAACTTCTCGCCCGAAGCCAAAGCGCGGCTGCGCGAACTCTACGGGCTGGACAGACCGCTCTTGGAACAATTCTTCCTATACATAAAACAGATGCTGACATTCAGCTTCGGACTATCCTTCCTCAGCAGAAAACCTGTTTGGGACGAACTCCTTGCGAGACTTCCGTCAACACTGATACTCATGTCTCTCTCCATGTTCCTCTCCGCGGCTCTCGGAATATGGCTCGGCATAAAAGCCGCGCTCAACAGAGGAAAATTTGCCGAACGGCTCGTCCTCCGCGCAGGCGCAGTAACCTCGTCGTTCCCAGGATTCTTTGTGCAGCTTGTCCTGCTCATGCTCTTTGCGCGAACCTTTGAAATTTTCCCGCTGCGCGGCAGCCTCTCCGTACCGCCGCCCACGGAATTTTTCCCGCTCATGGCGGACTACGCGAAACACATGGCTCTGCCTGTTATATCCCTGACCCTAATGGGCTTCGGAGGCTGGGCTCTCTATGTAAGAAACCTCATGGTAAGAACTCTCGGCTGTGACTATGTCCTCATGGCAAGGGCAAGAGGACTTTCGGCAAATCGTGTTGTCTACGGGCACGCCTTCCGCACCATACTTCCGCCGATACTGACTATACTCCTAATGTCCCTGCCCGGACTTGTCTCGGGAGCCGTAATCACGGAATCAGTCTTTTCACTCTACGGAGTGGGAACATTTCTGCTCGAAGCGGTATCGGGACACGACTATCCTGCGGCGGGGGCTGCCTTCTACCTTCTCGCTCTCATGACAGTATTCTGCAACCTTGCCGCCGATATAGTCTACGGAATGGTTGACCCAAGAGTCAGAATCGAGGGGAAAAACCAATGATAACCCTGCTCTGCCGCAAAAGCATAATAGCCTTCATACTCATTGCGCTTGCCGGAATATTCGCGCCCATCCTCACCAAAGGACATCCCTCCGACACGGTGGGAGCTCCATTTGCGCGCCCTGTCTGGTGGAGCGGTGAACTGTCGTCAAGCTCGGCATACAAAATAACGGAGCGCGGAGCGGAACTTGAACACAACACCCTTCCTCCTGCGATATTCTCTCTGAACGGCAGCATAACGGCAAACCCCGACTCCGAAGTGCGGGTAATATGGAACACGCCGAAAGGCGCGATACGGCTTGCAGACCTCAAAGGTCAAAAAATATACTACATAAACCTCGACGGACGGGACATGATATTCAAACAGTCGATAGGAGTTCCTCTGATAGGAAGCAGTATGCAGAAACTCTTTCCCTCCCGCGGCAAATACTCACTTCAAACAGAGGGAGCAAAATCGGCAAACCTGACACTCTCCCTTCCCGGAACAAAACAGGGACTCCTCGGAACGGACCAACGCGGGCGCGACGTATTCACAATGCTCCTATACGGCATAAGAACCTCGCTCATAGTGGGCATATCCGCGACACTCATAGCGAGCTTTCTCGGACTCGGCTTCGGACTCGCCTCCGGCTACATAGGCGGGCTCACGGATGCGGTAATAATGAGAACTGTTGACATACTGCTCTCCATCCCGACTCTGCCCATACTCATGGTGCTTGCCGGAATATGGGGCAAAGGGCTCTGGCAGCTTGTGCTCATCCTCTCCATATTCTCGTGGATGGGAACGGCGCGCTCCGTCCGCGCTCTTGTGCTCACTGTCAGAGAAAGCCCCTGGGTGGAAGGGCTCAAAGCATTGGGAGCTAAACGCAGCTACATACTGTGCAGACACCTTGTGCCCGAAACGGCCCCTATCCTTCTTGCGAACCTTGCGCTCGGAGTTCCCGGCGCGATACTATCGGAGGCGGGGCTGGCCTTTCTCGGACTCTCCGACCCGCGCCTCATATCGTGGGGCAGAATGCTGCACGAGGCTCACTCCTTCGGAGCCTTCACGGAAGGCGCATGGTGGCTCCTTCTGCCGCCCGGCATCGGAATAGTATTCATCTGCCTCATATTCATGGACATAGGACGCTACCTTGAAGAGCGAATAGACCCCAGACTCGGAGGCGGCAAAAATGGTTGAAATCAAAAACCTGACGGTAAAATATAAAAACTCCGAAACAGACGCGGTCGGGGGAGTATCCTTCACACTTGAAAAAGGCTCCTTCTCCGCTCTTGTGGGAGAATCAGGCAGCGGAAAAAGCACCATAATCTCCGCCGCTCTCGGGCTCCTGCCCCAAGGCACCTTCGTAAGCGGAGAAATACTCTATCGCGGCGTGAACATACTGGGCGCACAAGAATCCGAACTCAGAAAATATCGGTGGAAAGAACTCGCTCTCGTACCTCAAGGCGCGCTGAACTCCTTCACTCCGGTACTCACAATAGGGCGGCACATAGAAGAAGTTCTGGCGGCTCACTTGAAAATCTCGGGCAAAGAAGCTTCCGAAAAAATAACAGAACTGCTCGAAGAAACGGGACTGCCGAAAGAAACGGCAAAAAAATACCCGCACGAACTCTCGGGCGGACAAAAACAGAGAGCCGCGATAGCGCTCGCCCTTGCCTGCTCTCCGTCAATGCTCTTTGCCGACGAACCGACAACGGCTCTTGACGTCGTGACACAAGCGGGAATACTCAAACTCCTGATGCGCCTCTGTGCCGAAAAATCGCTCACGATACTGCTCGTAACCCATGACCTTCCCATGGCGGCATCGATATGCGGCAAACTGCTCGTAATGAAAGACGGAGCTCTCATAGAGACAGGAACACCGCGTCAGATAATAGAAAACCCGCAGGCAGAACACACAAAAGCTCTTGTGCGGGCAATACTCAGGGGGTAGACGCAATGGAAAAAAACAACATCATAATCAGAGCGGAAAACCTCACGGTATCCTTCAAATCAAAAAACGGAAAAACACACAAAGCCGCAGACTCGATAAACCTCTCGCTCAAAGAGGGAGAAACACTGGCAATCGTCGGAGAATCCGGCAGCGGCAAAACAACGCTCATGCGCGCCATAATGGGGCTTGCCGAACTCGCCTGCGGCAAAATATCTCTCTTCGGACTCGACACAGACAAACTCACCCGCAGCGAATACAACAGAATCAGAAGACAATGCGGCTACATACCTCAAGACCCATACGGAGCGATACCGCCCGGGCTATCCGTGATTGACGCTGTCACAGAACCGGCTGTAATAGCGGACACGCCCCTCACAAAAAGCGAAAGAACGGAACGTGCTCGAACACTCTTGGCAAGTCTGGGACTCACCGAAGAAAGAATCCTTGCGTCGCGCGCTGCGGAAATATCCGGAGGGCAGAGGCAGAGGGTTGAAATTGCCCGCGCCCTGATGCTGTCGCCCAAACTCCTGCTCTGCGACGAACCCACCTCGATGCAGGACGTCTCGACAAGAGGAGAAATAATAGAAATACTCGCACGCGAAGTCTCAAAAGGAATGTCCATGATCTTCGTCACGCACGACCTCCTGCTTGCGGGACACGCGGCAGGCAGAATAGCCGTAATGAAAGAGGGCAAAATCTGTGAAGAGGGAACCTCGGAAGAAGTCCTGAAAAACCCGAGCCACCCATACACCAAAACGCTGCTTGCATCGGTGCCGAAACTGCAATGGCACTGATAAAAACGGAGAGTACACCCTCCTTTTCCAATCCGCAGCCGAGAGAAAATTGCCAAAATTACCGCGCCTTGGGACGCTGATCGGCTCTTAGATACCTTGCCAATGAAATCCGATTAAATTATTTTCTTAAAGATTATCAAATAGTGCTTGTGTCTAAAGGGAATGTAGGATACAATGTTCTGGTGTTTATCCCCGCTTGCACGTTTTTATTATCTGCTTTGTAAGTGGCTGAGAAAGGGGGGAATGTAGATGACCACCGTAACCAGACGCGATAACGAGTCGATCGAAGACGCGCTGAAACGTTTTAAGCGTGAACTTCGCAAGGTGGGCGTGCTTCGTGAAGCGAAGAAGCATGAACATTACGAGAAACCCAGCGAAATCAAGAAACGTAAGAAGGCCGAAATGGCCCGAAACAAGGGCAGGAGGGCTGATTATTAGTCATGTCTAACCTTGTTGCACAGATTCAAAGCGATATGGTTTCAGCGATGAAAAGCAAGGAAGAGGTCAAACTCTCCGTGCTTCGTATGTTGAAGTCTGCCATACAGCTTGCTCAAATCGAAAAAGGCAGAGACAATCCTCTGACGGACGATGATGTGCTTGTGCTTGTGCGCAGGCTCATCAAGCAGCGCGTCGAGGCCGCCGAGATGTACAAAAACGGCGGTGCGGACGACAGAGCCGATGCGGAGCTTGCAGAAGCCAAAATCCTTGAGGCATATCAGCCCGCTCAGCTTTCGGACGAAGATCTGACTAAGATCGTCGCCGCGGTCGCTGCCGAAATAGGGGCCTCCGGTCCCAAGGACATGGGCAAGATGATGGGCAAGGTAATAGCCGCATCAAAAGGACAGGCAGACGGAAACAGAGTCAAGGCAGAGGTGCAGAAATACCTCGCCTCGCTCGCCTGATTCGTATACCACCTTTGACCGTATAAAAAGTGTCGGGCATGAACTGTCCGGCGCTTTTTTATTATTTATAAGCAGCAAAATGCAGGGAGGCAAAAAAATGAAAATATATCCAATTCCGCTTGTACCGGGTCCCGTATCCGTTCCCCTCAAATACAGAGATTCATACCTGACAGACTACGGCAGCTCCGACCTTGAAAAAGACTTCTACTCGCTCCTGTCCGAAAACCACGAACTGCTCCGCCAAATCCTGAAAACAAAAAACGAAGTCACGATACAGTCCGGCGAAGCAATGCTCATACTTTGGGGCGCTCTCAAAAGCACCATAAAACAGGGCGATAAAGTCCTCGTACTCTCAAACGGAATCTTCGGGCGCGGATTCGGAGAAATGGCGGAAACGCTCGGCGCCGAGGTGGAAATTCTCGAAGCCCCCGACGGCGAATTCGTAAACCTTGATACACTGCGCGAAAAAATAAAAACATTCAAGCCCTACCTCGTCACCGCGGTACACTGCGAAACCCCGAGCGGACTGCTGAACCCCATAGCGGACGTAGCGCAAATAGTGCGCGAAAGCGGAGCTCTCTTCTGCGTGGACTTCGTGGCAAGCGCAGTCGGCGCGGACGTGAGAGTGGACGAATGGGGCATAGACCTGGGACTGCTCGGAAGCCAGAAGTGCCTCTCACTTCTCCCCGACCTCTCCATACTCACAGTCAGCGACCGTGCGTGGAAAGCCGCGGAAAGAGTGAACTACTCCGGCTATGACGCAATGCTCCCCTGGCGTGACGTCACCAAAAAACTGGCCATGCCCTGTACGCACAACTGGCATTCAAACGCGGCTCTCAACACGGCGCTCAAAAGCATACTGGAAGAGGGGCTGGAAAACTCCTTTGAAAGACACAGAGAAGCGGCCTCCTACTGCCGCGCCCGTGCGAAGGAAATGGGGCTTGAACTGTACGCAAAGACGGAGGAACTCGCATCTCCGACAGTCACAGCAATAAAAGTGCCGAAAAACTTCACATGGGAAGAGCTCGATGCGGCGCTGAGGCTAAGGGGCGTCGTAGTAGGCGGCAGCTACGGAAACCTCGCGGGAAAAGTATTCCGCATAGGACACATGGGCAGTCAGGCGGATATCGACCTCGTAAAACGGGGAATGGACATACTTGAGAAAATTGTAACCAAATAACATACGGTAAACAAAAAACAGCGCAAACAAAAGCATCCCGCAAGAAATGCTTTTGAAGCGCTGTTTTTGCATATCGTCAGGCCGCTTTCTATTGTGCTTTTGACTGTGATTTTTTGAATTTGTCCAGTCTGCAAAACATTTAAGAACAAGAATCGCTTCTATGGTGTCCAATTTATACAGTCCGGTGTTTTCAAAGCCTTCCCCCCTTTGTGGGCGGCCAGAGAGCCAAATCAGCGGTTTTCTGATTTGTGCGAATCGGCTGGTTGTTACACCCAGAAGGTGGCTGCGGACGATTTTTCCGCAGACGGATGAGGGGTGTTCTTGACCTTGGTTTTGCAGTTTTACCGGAAGTTAAACCCCAAACCCCAAAAGTCAAAAGCACCCCTCATCCGTCAGAGCAGAAGCATGCTCTGCCACCTTCCCCACAAAGGGGGGAAGGCTTTAAGAGCATTTTCATATACGGTAAGTTAGCTTTTGACTGTAGTTTTTTGAATCTGTCCGGTCTGCAAAACATTCAAGAATAGGAATAGCTTTCAAGGTGTCCAATTTATACAGTCCGGTGCGTTTTTTGCAAAGAAGAGAGACCGCTTTTAGGGCGGTCTCTCTTCCGGTTTTTATTTCGTTTTAAAGCTTAAAAGACCCAGTTCAATCCGGCGCTTATGTGCCACTTCTTTTCTATGTCGGAGCTGAAAGAGCGTTCCAGTTCGCCGAAGGCGTAGACGTTTTTGCCTATCATTGTCTTGAAGCCTATTCCGGCTTCCCACCATGTGCCGCCGAAATCTCTGGTTACGACCGCGCTTCCTCCTGCCGTGTCAAGGAGTCTTACTGTCTGGTCGCCGTCAAATTCGTGATACAGCGATGTTGTGAGATAGAAGTCTGTCGTATCGCTTGCCTTTTTCACGAAATCAACTCCGAAGCGTCCGAGTATGCTGGTCATGCCATCTATCTCCGCCGTTGTGCCGCGTGTTGTGACGAATTTGTCGCTGCCAAGGCGTCCGTAGATAAGCTCCGCCTGGGGTACTATGTTCCAGCCGTGTCCTGCGTCGAACTTGCGTCCGAACTGCAACGCCGCGCTGAATATGCTGTTGTCATACTTCCCGTAGTCGGGGAACTGTCCGTTTATCGTAAGGTCGCTTGTCATTTTGCCGCCGCGAAGGAGGAAGTTGGCGTAGTATCCCGAATCAAACTCACGTCCCGCGTATGCTGCAAAAGATGTTACATTGCTGTCGCCTGTTCCCATGGCCTGGTCTATATTGCCTTCGCCGCGCTCAAAGATTACTCCGAGAGCCGTTGCCCCGGCCATCTTATTGTAGCCGACCTGATATGTTCTGTATCTGTTCTCGAAGTTGTCTCCTTCCAGCTTGCCGCCGTGGATCTTAAACCAGAAGCCGTCCTCTTTGCCGCGCACGTCCGCCATCGCTCTTGTGAGTGACGAGGTGGAATTTCTGAAATGGTAGTAGGCCGCTTCCGTGCTGTTTAGGAGAGCCTTTGTGTTTGCGCTGTAATACTTAGTAATTCCGGTAAGGTTCCATTTCCCCATGTCGTTTTCCAGCTCATAACCCTTATCCCAAATGAGCCCCTGTGATTCGGGAAGCGCGACAAGGTTCACATTGTTTGATTGATCCCAGAAAACCCATGTTTTTTCTATTGCTTTTGAACTCATGGGTATTACAACGTCATCATTTTCCGATTCCGACATTCCCGTCAAATCCGTGAAACGCAGATAGTGTGTTGTTTTTTCCGATGTACGGGTCTCGACTCTGTCGGCTTCATGCGTGTCGAGATTGGCGCCTATCACGAATGTTCCGTTGCTGCCGGAAAGATCCTCCGTGCGCAGCACCTGATAGTAACTGTTCTTTGCTTTGTCCGCTGCCTCCGCGTTCGCCATGAGGTTTATAACTCCTCTGTCAACGACAAGCGAGGTAACAGAGCTGTCCATATTGGGGCTTGTGCGGGAGACACTGCGTAAGTTCCACGTCGCTCCGGAATCGAATCTGAGGTTGATTTGGTTTTCCCCGGAATCTCCCGGTTCTTTTCCGCTTACGCCTGTCAGGAATGATTCGGCTCCGATGAAATCGGCATGGATTGAGGACGAATTGCCCTTTGCGAAGATATCGCCTGTGACCTTCACGGATGTCGATAAGCCATCGCTGTTGACGTTAATCGTTCCGCTGTTCGCGAAGAAGGAGTGAGCCCCGTATTTGTATGTTTCTTCGCCTATGCCGTCTGTTGATGCCGTTATCTCCGTGTCTCCGTAAAGATTTATCGTGCCGTTTCCGCTTGCAATAAGAGCGTTGGCAAAACTTGTATCGGAATGGGCTTTAATGATGCTTTTCTTTGTCCTTATATCCGCGACACTGTTGGCTCCGCTGATGCCTATCGCAGAGGCCTTCCCGCTCATACCATTTTGATTGGCGAGAGAGCGCGCGTCTATTTTGAGCAAATCGCCGGTTACGGCGATGTCTGTCTTAACGCTGTTGTATCCGCTGATTCCTGCTGCGTTGGCTCCGCCGCTGTTAATTGCCGTTATTTCAGTGCTTTTCTTGGCATTGAGATGTGCGCTCACTCCGGCTGAACCGCCCCACATATCAACACCGAGAGTGTTGTACGAGTTTGTGCTGTTTGCGCTGATGGAGAGGGTTTCACCGTTGATAGCCACTTCCCCCATGCGCGCATCACTTTGGTCTCCGCCCATTGTTAATCCGGCCGTATAATTTGAGCCGCCGCTCTCAGCCTCAACGGCTATATTTGTCACATCGCTGTTGAGTGTAAGTATAGAGCCTCCGTATGTACGCAGACCTGATACAATGCATACGTCCGCATGTCCCTTAACTCCCTTAACTCCAATGTCCAGTTTTTTCAGGTTGAGGGTTAAGTTGGCGCTGGTTCCTTTCTCTGCGGAAACATTGATTCCCGCTCCGTAAACCGTACGGTTTGCCTCGACAGTTCCGGTTAATTCATTGCCGTTAATTGTCAGGGTCCTGGGAGTATAGCCCTGTGCCGTGGGATCCGATTCTGTAAGCAAACATACAAAGAACGGGCCGACTCCGTCAAGATTCTTAAAATCCAGATTTTTGAATGACACTGTTGCTTCAGTTGTCTTGGATTCATCCGTATAGGAAAGGTACTTCCCCAAGGTTTTTGTCTCGTCAGTATAAGAAAAATCACTGTCTATCAGGATTCTTTCCTTCATTTCGCGCCACTCCTGCGCCTGAGCGCGCGGTGCGGCCGCGGTGAAAATAAATGCAGATAGAATCAGAAAGCTTATGCTGCGGAATTTGCGCTTTTTAAGGCGCGGTGTGTCGGTAGCCATTCTCATTATTATCTCTTCCTTTCATTTTTTATACGACACTCCAAACAGCGCAAGCTACGGCAAAAATAGTACTGCTGCGCTAAATTGGTATGTTTCTGTTAGCAGAGCGCACACGATATCCTGAAAAATGATAATATAATCTATTATTCATAACATAGTGAAATATATTGCACATAAAATAATAAAATATATTTGCACAGAGCCCTGATTTGGTGCAGCGTAATTAGGGCTCTGCTCTGTTTTCAGTGAACCGCGCGCGCTCTTTTAAACTTTTCCGAGCTGACACAGAGATTGCCGTCGGATTTAGTTTTACAATTAACAGCCTGTAGGGTGTTATGTTAAGGAGTGATTACTTTTTTTTTCTTATGGCAAGCGGAATCATGGCAAGAAGAGCCAGTGCGGCAAATCCCGCGCTGCATCCGCCGCCGCCGCTGCTTGTTCTGTAGGAAGGAGTATCAGGCAGCTTGGCTTCGGAGCCCATGTTTGCAAAGAGCGGCGTTAATTCGCTGGTGAATTTATCGGCATTACCGGACAGAGCCGCAGAACTTCCGGACGTTGAAGCGGAGGCTGACGTCTTAAAGTCGGTCGGTGAGAATGCGAATTCGTATCCCTGAACGCCCACGCCGAACTTATCTTGCGCTTCCACAGGCGCGATGCCGTCTGTGAAATCGCCTATAGAGGCAAATTCTTCTCCTCCAACATCTCCGGACTTAACGGCTGTTATCCCATGCGCAGTAATGTCCTGAGGAGTCACAGCTTTTCCGTTTACCAAGAGAGTGAAAGCGGACTTGCCTTTCGGCTGCAGACGCACGGAGGGCATCAGAGAGAGGGTTGTGACAGCTGATTTATCGAGGATTGTTGCGTCAAATGACTTTACGGAAGTATCGTCATAAGTAGTTTCTTCGCTTTTATAATTGTATGCGGCATTTCCCGTAAATGCGCAGTTGCTGACTTTTGAGCCTGTTAGGATAGTCGCCGCAATACCGCCGCTTCCCATGGTTTCTGAGTCGGTCTCACTCTCGGTCTCACTCTTTTCCGCAGTGACTGCGCCGGTGTTTGTGCAGGATTTAACAGTGGTGTTTATTGTCTCTGCCGCAATTCCGCCGGCCAGGCTCTTTCCCGCTCCATCTTCCTCGAAGTAGTACCCATGAACCGCGCCTCTGTTTGTGCAGAACATAATACTGTTTGCTGCGCCGGGGCCGCCTTTTCTGATATTGCTGCTTCCCACGATACCGCCTGCGTATATAGCAGTCACACTGCCGCTGTTTAAGCAGTTAGTAATTGCTGAACTATTATCGCAGTTTCCGGCAATTCCGCCGCCGAAGTATAAAGCGAACTCTTCACTTTGCCGTTTTATGGACCCCGTATTTACGCAACTGACGATGCTGCCCCCAATTGTATCTGACGCAATTCCGCCGATGGATGTGTGCCCCAGCAGATCCCCGGTATTGACGCACATTGCTATGCGCCCTTCCATGTTAACTCCTGCAATTCCGCCGATGGATCCTTCGCAAAGATCTTCGGGAGACTGAGCCATGGATATCCGACCGTTGTTTATGCAGCTTTGTATATTGCCTTCGTTTAATCCCGCTATGCCTCCGGCATATTTTACACTCGTCTCGGTATCCGTGCCCGGTAAGCTGACGGAGCAGAGACTTGTGCAGTTTCCAATAGCTCCCATATTAAGGGCTGCGAATGCGCCGACATACAGAGTGGATATCGGTTTGCTGTTTGTAATATTGCCGCTGAGAACCAGGTTACAAATCACACCGCCCTGGCCTAAGGCTGCCACAAATCCGGTGTAGCTCGTGGGGCCTTCTGCGGTCTCGACACTTCCGGGGTTGAATCCCGATATCACATGCCCGTTACCGTTAAAAATACCGGTATATCCGGTAGGCGTTTCTTGTTCTAAATCGCCCGAAATATGAATCGGAGTCCACTTAGTGCCGCCGAGGTCGATATCCTCTGTGAGCTCTGCATATGTGTTTGCGGGAATAGTTCCGTTTTGGATGCCTTGCTGGAATTTGATAAGGTCCTCTTTCGTGCCGATTCCCCGAAGAGCTAGAGTATTTGCCTGTGCTGCAAAAGCGGAAAGGATGAATAAGAAAACCCCTAACAAAAGAAAACTAAAATAAACTCCTGTTCGTGGGGGCGTGTTAATGTTCAATGCTGTCTTTTCGTAAAGCTTTTTCATAATGAACAACTCCCTCTCTAAGATATTTTGATGTCTATTGCGTCCCCGCAATAAATCTAAGTGCATAATATCATGACATAAGATAAATGCAAGAGCAAAATGAAAAAATACATACATATTTCAGGAAAAAATATTTATAAATACAGGTATGTAGGGGAAGGGGCAGGGGCGTTGGGGAAAGGCTAGGGGCTTTGAGCGATGGTTGAACGATTGTTGAGCAGTGGTTGAACGATTGGCTGGGGCGTTGGCAAACTATGGGCAAGTGATTGGCAAACGATGGCAGGAGCAGGGGCTTTGGCAAACGGTGGGCAAGCTATTGGCAAACGATTGTGAGTGGCAGGGGCGTTGAGCGATGGTTGAGCGATGGTTGAACGATTTTTGGGGCGGTGGATTAGTATTGTTTTTGTGATGGCTCTTCTCGAATCACTGTATGTAGTGTTATAATCAACCAGTGTGTTTATATCTAGTGTGGAGGGGTTAGATGCGCTGTCCTATATGCGGAGCACCTGAAACTAGGGTTATCGAGACCAGAAGCGTTGACGAAGGTAAGATTAACAGACGCAGGCGTGAGTGTCCTGAGTGTCAGGGGCGGTTTACCACTTATGAGCGGCTTGAGGAGAAGAATTATCTTTGGGTTGTGAAGAAGGACGGGAGCCGTGAGGCATTTGACAGGGAGAAGCTCACGCGGGGTATGCAGCGCGCATGTGAGAAGCTGCCTGTTCCGCTTGAGAAGATAGAGGAGGCAGTTTTGCGTATCGAAGACGCGCTTAGGGCTTCGGGGCAGGGAGAGATACCCGCTGCGATGGTCGGCGAGCTGGCATCCGATGAGCTGCGTAAGATAAATAAGGTGGCATACGTGAGGTTTGCCTCGGTTTACAGAGAATTTACGGATATTTCGAGTTTCACACATGAGATAGCAAAGCTGCTTGAGGATAAGGAGGCACAGCGCAATGGAAAATGAGTTTGTGACAGAGAAGAGCTCATATTTCGGAAAACAGGGGCATCTTTTTGAAAATAGAGGCGAGTCTACAGACCTTGCCCTGATGGTTGACGCTTTGGCGCAGGAGGAGAGTTCTCCCTGGGATGCGGGGAGGATTCGCGATGCGCTTATTATAGAGGCGGGAGTTGACCCCGCAACTGCGGGCGGTATCGCTCTTGAGGTTGAGGATGAGCTGCTGAAGTATGGACGTACTCATGTGACCACGACGATTATCCGTGAGATGGTCAACGTGAAGCTTTTCCAGCGCGGACTTGAAGCGAAGCTTGCTGACCACAGCAGGATAGGGCTTCCCGTGCATGACCTTGAGAAGATGATGCTTCGCAAGAATAAGGAGAACAGCAATACAAGCCACAATCCGGAGTCGATAAATCTCTCCATAGCCGAGATGGTGCTCAAGGAGTATGCGCTGACTAAGGTTTTCAGCAAGGATGTCGCAGATGCTCACCTCAAGGGCGATATCCATCTGCATGACTTGGGTATGGTGAACAGACCCTATTGCTCGGGGCAGAGCGTTGCATACGTTGCGCGCTACGGTCTGAATATTCCTTCCATCACGAGCGTGTCGAACCCGGCAAAGCATGCCGATGTTCTTCTGGCTCATGTTCTGAAAATGACTTCCGTGCTCCAGAACCATTTTGCGGGCGCGATAGGCTGGGACGCGGTGAATATGTATTTCGCCCCCTATCTTGTGGGCTGGACGTATGAGCAGCATAAGCAGCTCGCTCAGCAGCTTATTTTTGAGTTTAACCAGCTTGCGGGAGGCCGCGGCGGTCAGGTGGCGTTTACGGATATTAACCTTTATTATGAGATTCCGAACCATTTCCGCGATGTGCCGGCAATAGGGCCGGGCGGTAAGTTTACAGGCCGTGTGTACGGGGATTATGACAAGGAGTCCAAGATGTTTGTGCGCGCCCTTTTTGATGTTTATATGCAGGGCGACAGCAGGGGACAGCCATTTTTCTTCCCGAAGCCCCTTTTGCATATTACGGATTATTTCTTCAAGGAAGAGGGTTGGGAGGATTTTCTGAATCTCGCCTGCACTCTTGCTTCCGAGAAGGGCAATACCTATTTTGTCTTTGACCGAGGCGGAGTGGCGAAGCTTTCCGAGTGCTGCCGTCTCTCTTTTGAGCTTACTCCCGAGGATCTTAATGAAGCGAAGCACCCTTGGAAGATGCGTTACTGCGCTTTGCAGAATATTACAATCAACCTTCCGCGCGCCGCGTATAAGTGCAGCGGCGACAGTGATTTGCTTTTCGATATTATCGACGAGGAGATGGAGCTCGCCGCCAAGGGACATCTTGAGAAACGCCGTTTTATCAAGAGTATTTTGGATTTGGGGCTTGACGGGCCGCTTGCCGCGCTCTGTGTCTCTCATGATGACGAGGGCTACCTGCGTATGAGGAAGGCGAGCCACCTTATAGGAATATTGGGGCTGAACGAGATGGTGCAGGCAGTGACCGGCTGTCAGCTTCATGAGAGCGAGGAGGCCATGCAGCTCGGCAAGGCTGTTATTCAGTATATGGATATTAAGTGCCAGCAGTTGTCCGAGCGTTTCGGGCTTAAGATTGTTCTTGAGCAGACTCCGGCAGAGAGCACGGCGCTCCGTTTTGCCAAGCTGGATATGCGCGCTTATCCTGAGACCGCGAAGAAGTATATCAAGGGTAATTTCGAGACCGGCGAGATTTATTATACGAACAGCACCCATCTCAATTATCAGCTTGTACAGGACCCCATAGATAAGGTTGTCCGCGAGGGGGAGATGCACCCGATGATTAAGGCGGGAGCGATTACTCATGTCTGGATGGGCGAGCATAAGCCGGACCCGGCGGCTCTTGCGTCTTTTGTGATTAAGACGTTCCGCCATTCCGAAAACGCGCAGGTGGCTTTCAGCCCCGAGTTCACTATATGCAACGAGTGCAATCACATTGAGCGTGGGCTTTCCGAGGTCTGTTCGCTTTGCGGTTCCGAGGATGTTGACGGTATCACTCGTGTGACCGGCTATTTCACAAGAACTTCCTCATGGAACGCGGGAAAGCGCGGAGAGCTTAAGGATCGCTGCCGCAGACCTGTCACTTCTCCTGTTTAAATTTTATCCTTAGTATTGTTACCGTATGGCGGCCGAGAGCGGAGGTTTCTCTGTTTTCGGCCGCCTGCCGAATGAGAGGAGCCTTTTTATGCTTGAAGGACTTACCGTAGGCGGTTATCTTCCCTCGTCTTTTTTGGATTGGGACGGGCATGTTTGTGCCGTGATTTTCACCGCGGGCTGCAATTTCCGCTGTCCCTGGTGTCATAACAGGGAGCTTGCGCTCTCTTCTTCGGAGCCTCTTTCCGCTTCCGCGGTCGTTGCCGATATCGCCCGCCGCGCTAAGTTTCTCGACGGTGTTGTCGTGAGCGGCGGCGAGCCTACTATTTGGAGCGGACTTTTTCCCCTGCTTAGCGAGCTGAAAGCTTTGGGAATTTCCGTGAAGCTGGATACTAACGGCTCTTGCCCCGAGGTTCTGTCCGAAGTCCTCTCCGAGGGGCTTGCCGCCCATGTCGCTATGGATGTGAAGGCGCGTTTTGACGCAGAGGTTCTGATGCGGTGCACTGGAGCTGCGGTGAATCCCGAGGTTTTGAGAAGGAGCGTCGCCCTTATCCGGGAAAAAGCGCCGTCTTATGAGTTTCGGACAACCTATGTGCCGAACCTTGTTTCAAAAGCGGATATGCTTGCGCTGCGCCGTGAGCTTTCGGACGACGAGCATTGGATTGTGCAGTGTTTTAAGCCTGTGAATTGTATTGACCCGTCGTATATGGATTTTCCCGCAGTATCCGCCGATGAGGTGAGGGCTTTTTTGCCGTCCGTGCGCGTTCGGGGATAATTTTGTTTGTTGTTTTATTTAATAGGGTAATTTAAATGTTGCTTTTGTATTATATGCCTTGTTTTAATATTCGCTTAACTTTGTAAATAGTTTCTATCTCTTTTCTTTTGAATTTATCCGGCTCATTATTAAAAAGTATATTTGGAAATATATTTATTTAATGAATTTTGCTCACCTTTAGGATATAATCGGGTTGTGTAAGGCAAACTTGCCGTGTCGGCAGGAAAATATTAGGAAGAGGTGTTGTACAGTGAAGCTTGGAAAGAAGTTTGCGTTGGCTTTTTCTCTTGTTCTTGTAATGGCCGGTATGGCAATGGCTGCGGATACCGTGAAGATCGGCGTGTATCTCCCGATTACCGGCGGAAACGCTATCGGCGGACAGCTTGAGCTGGACGGAGTGAAGCTTGCTCATAAGGATATGCCTACGGTGCTCGGCAAAAAGGTTGAGCTTATCGTGGTGGATAATAAGAGCGACAAGGTTGAAGCCGCAAACGCAGTTAAGAGGCTTGTCGAGAAGGACAAGGTAAACGCTATTGTCGGAACATACGGCTCTTCGCTCGCAATGGCGGGAGGAGAAGTTGCAGAGAAGGCAAAGACGCCGATGGTCGGCACTTCCTGCACGAATCCGCTTGTCACTCAGGGCAAGAAGTATTCTTTCAGAGTGTGCTTCATAGACCCGTTCCAGGGTGCGGGCGCCGCTGCGTTTGCGAAGGACGTGCTCAAAGCCAAGACGGCTGCGTGCCTTATCGAGGTTACGGAAGATTATTGCGTCGGACTTGCGTCATTCTTTGAGCGCAGCTTCACCAAGAACGGCGGTAAGATTGTTTCCAAACTGAACTATCAGAAGGGCGACCAGGACTTCACGGCACAGCTTACGGAAATTATCAGCAAGAATCCGGACGTTCTCTATATTCCCGCCAACTTTGCCGAGGGCGCTATCGTTATGCGTCAGGCAAGAGAGCTGGGCGCTAAGTTTAAGATTCTCGGCGGAGACGCAATGGATAACCCCGAAATCGTGAAGATAGGCGGCAAATCTGTCGAAGGTTTCAGCTTCACAACGTTCGCATACGCTCCCGAGATGCCCAAGATGAACCCCACCCAGAAGAAGTTCACCGCCAACTGGAAAAAGACGTTCCCCGGAAAAGATCCGAACGCCCTTGCCGCATGCGGATATGACGCTTATATGATAATCATGGAAGCTATAAAGGCAGCGAAGAGCGACAACCCCGAGAAGATTACGGCAGCCCTTGCCGCAACGAAGAATTTCGCCGGAGTCACAGGCACTACCACGATCAACGCGACTCATGACGCCGAGAAGTCTGTCGGTATCATGCAGATCAAAAACGGCAAGAGAATATTCCTCACAGTCGTAGACCCCAAATAGGGTTTCTCCGAATAACGAATTACGTCAGGGGGAGGCTTTGCCTTCCCCTTTTTAAGGAACGAGGCGAATTATTATGACCCCGGATATGTTTATTCAGCATGCTTTTAATGCCCTGACTTTGGGAAGTCTTTATGGTTTGATCGCCATCGGCTATACGATGGTGTATGGTATTTTGCGGCTTATAAATTTTGCGCACGGCGATATTTTTATGATGAGTGCGTATTTTGTCTTTTTAGGGATTACGGTGCTGAATCTTCCGTGGATTCCCGCTGTGATTGTCGCTATCGCGTCAACCGCAGCTCTCGGTGTGCTTATAGACAGGATAGCATATAGGCCGCTGCGCGAGGCTCCGAGAATTTCCGCCCTTATAAGCGCGATAGGCGTATCTTTTTTCATTGAAAATATCTGCTTGGTGCTCTTTACCGGTGTGCCTAAGCCGATGCCGAGGCTTGAAGCTCTCGTCACGGTCATGCAGTTTGGTAATGTGCGCATACTGCCTTTGGCAATTTTTGTGCCGATTATGACGTTTTTGCTGGTAGGCGCGCTTCTTTGGGTGCTTTACAGAACTCCGCCCGGACTTGCGATGCGGGCTATTTCAAAGGATATCGAGACGACCAGGCTTATGGGGGTGCGTGTGGACAGGATTATCGCGCTCACCTTTGCCATAGGTTCCGCTCTTGCAGCAGCGGCAGGTATTATGTGGGCTCTTCGTTATCCGCAGATTCACCCCTTTATGGGAGTTTTCCCCGGTTTTAAGGCCTTTATAGCCGCTGTTTTCGGCGGTATCGGTTCTGTGCAGGGCGCGATGCTCGGCGGTTTGATTCTCGGTTTTCTCGAGATTATGATAATCGCGTTCTTCCCCTCTCTTTCCGGGTATCGTGACGCTTTTGCCTTTGTCCTTTTGATTATGGTTCTGTTCGTGAAGCCGACGGGGCTTATGGGAGAGAAATTGGAGGATAAAATCTAATGAAAAAGCAGACGAAGATTATCCTCAACATAGCTTCTCTCGCGCTTCTTTTCCTCTTTATGCACTGGGCTGCGGGGAATTTGGACGGATATAAGATTCAGATTTTGAACCTTATCGCTGTCAACGCTATTTTGGCAGTCAGTCTAAATCTCATATATGGCTTTACAGGGCTTTTCTCTCTGGGACACGCAGGTTTTATGGCGATAGGCGCTTATGTGAGCGCTCTGCTCATTATCCCTGCCGCGCAGAAAGAGATGATGTATATTCTCGAGCCTATTATATGGCCGTTTTCCGTGATGTCCGCGCCGTTTTTTGTTTCCGTGCTTGCGGGAGGGCTTGCCGCCGCCCTTTTGGGGCTTGTTATCGCCCTTCCGGTGCTCAGGCTCGGCGGGGATTATCTCGGTATTGCCACACTTGGCTTTGCTGAAATTATAAGAGTCGTGTTTACAAATATAACTCCGATAACAAACGGCGCTCTGGGGCTGAAAGGTATACCTGCGTACGCAAATCTCGGCTGGAATTATCTCTGGTGCGTGATAACTTTCTATGTGATTGTAAAGCTGCTTTCGAGCAATTTCGGAAACTGTCTGCGCGCTATCAGAGACGATGAGGTCGCGGCGAAGGCAATGGGTATCAACACGTTTAAGTGCAAGGCTATTTCCTTTGCCGTAGGCGCGTTTTTTGCCGGTGTGGGCGGGGCTCTTATGGGAAGCCTTATCACTACGATAGACCCGAAGATGTTTAATTTCCAG
>CAZBYL010000012.1:0-46875 GCA_964496275.1 uncultured Synergistaceae bacterium
GAATTTATACGATCTTAGGGATTGTGAACAGGTACGGAAGATTTGACGCTTACCGCAAAGAATTCATGACGAGAATAATATGGAGAGCCTCGGGGAAATCAAACTAATTTCACTGAGGCTCTCCTATTTTGTACTAAACCGTTTGAAACCAAAAGTTATACTGAAACAGCAGCAGACTGCAGAATCGCCATAAGCAGGAGGCTGTAAGGCTTTGCGCAATATATGCACTAACCGTGCGGTACTATCGTGATTTCAAACTCGCATTTCCAGAAATAGAATGGCAGTGCTTTGACGTTACTATTTTCTGAAAATGTTTAAGCTAATCGTTTTTATTGATGTGCTCCTGTATATCAGCAAGCGAAACACGTGTTAGTTCGCTTCTTGGAAGAGATGAGAGTATATCCCACGACATATCCAGTGAGAAACCTATCTCTCTGTCGTCTTCTTTGCCCTGTTTTAGGAATTTTTCTTCAAACAAACGTCCGAATTCCAACGATGACTTGTCGTTTTTGGATAGTTCGTCTTCTCCGACGACTCCCGCGAGCGAGCGAACTTCCTGAACTCTGCTGTATGACGCAAAGAGCTGGCTTGAGACGTTGGGGTGGTCTTCGCGTGTAAAGCCCTTTCCTATTCCGTCCTTCATCAGACGGGAAAGGCTGGTGAGAATATCTATCGGAGGATATATATTCTTTGCGTCAAGGTCTCTCGACAAAACAATCTGCCCCTCCGTAATGAAGCCTGTGAGGTCGGGAATGGGGTGAGTTATATCGTCGTTGGGCATTGTAAGTATCGGTATCTGAGTTACACTGCCCTCTATTCCCCTTACGACTCCGGCACGTTCATAGAGAGATGCAAGGTCGCTGTAAAGGTATGCTGGGTAGCCCTTTCTGCTGGGAACTTCGCCCGCTGCGACTCCAAGTTCGCGGAGAGCTTCGCAGTAGCTTGTCATGTCCGTTATTACGACTAGAACGTGAAGTCCAAGCTCGTATGCCAGATACTCGGCTGTTGTCAGAGCCATACGAGGAGTTGCTATACGTTCGATAACTGGGTCGTCAGCCAAGTTCAGGAACGTGACAATATTGTTGCTGTGTCCGCGCGAGGAAAGCTCCTGGGTAAAGTACGCCGCGTCGTCGTGCTTAATGCCTATACCGGCAAATACGACGGCGAAATCTTCCGAACCCATAATTTTTGCCTGAGTAGCTATCTGAACGGCAAGCTGATTATGTGGCAGACCGTTGCCCGAGAAGATAGGAAGCTTCTGTCCGCGGATAAGCGTAGTCAGAGTGTCTATCGCCGATATCCCCGTGTGTATAAAGTCCTTGGGATACTGGCGTGCCATCGGGTTTAGCGGCAGCCCGTTTATGTTGACTTTTTTGCCGCCGAATATTTCTCCGCAGCCGTCCCTCGGTTCTCCGAGCCCGTTGAAGGTTCTGCCGAGCATGTTCTTTGAAAGGTGAACCTCAAGGGGTTTACCTAAAAAGCGAACCTTTGTCGTGTTGGGGACGAGGTCCTCCGTACCGGTGAAAACCTGTACCAGCGTAGCCTTTTCGCTCAAAGACTTGACCTGTCCGTGGCGGACGTTGCCCTTGCTGTCTCTGATGTTTACGAGCTCTCCATAGCCGACGCCGGAGACGTTTTCAAGCAGTATAAACGGTCCGTCTATGTCCTTTACACCTATATATTCAGGCTGTGCCATCGGCTATTCACCTCCAAGCTTTCTTGTACGTTCCGATGCGACTCGCGTAAGGTGCGCGTCAATGCGTTTGCGCACGTCAGCAAATCCGTTTTTATCCTCCGAGTCTATTTCACGAAGGTGAGTAATAGCATCCACAGAGTCATCTTCCTTGATAAGGGAGATAGGAATGCCCTTGCGTATAAGTTCCATTGACTTGTGATAGAAACCGATTATCAAATCCAGTATTTCAAAACCCTTTGCCGGCGGTGAGTATGAGTCCTGGTTGAAAGAGTTCTGCTGCAAGTATCCGTTTTTAATGAGAAACGCAGTAAAAGCGACAAGTCTCTGGTCATCGGGCAGAACATCCTCGCCGACCAGCTTTATTACCTGCTGAACCTTTGTGTCTTCCGCCAGTATCTGTCGTACTTCGTCTCTTACTTCGCCCCAGCGTGGGTCTACGTTTGTGCAGAACCAGCCGTTAACCTCTTCCGCGTACTCGCTGTATGAGTCTATCCACGAAATGGCGGGATAGTGGCGTGCGTTTGCCAAGTTCTTGTCGAGTCCCCAGAAGCAGCGGATAAATCTCTTTGTATGTCTCGTTACAGGCTCTGTAAAGTCTCCGCCCGGAGGTGATACGGCTCCTATTACGCTGACGCTTCCGTTTTCTCCTCCGAGTGTGACGACCCTTCCAGCACGCTCATAGAACTCTGCCAGTCTGCTAGGAAGATAAGCGGGGAAGCCTTCTTCCGCAGGTATCTCTTCCAGTCGTCCTGAAAGTTCGCGGAGAGCCTCCGCCCAGCGTGAAGTTGAGTCCGCCATTATTGCGACGTCGTAACCCATGTCGCGGAAGTATTCCGCTATCGTAATACCCGTGTAGATGGAGGCTTCACGTGCCGCAACCGGCATGTTTGAGGTATTTGCGATAAGTATGGTACGTTCCATAAGGGGACGTCCCGACCTCGGGTCCTCAAGCACGGGGAACTGCTCCAGAACGTCAGTCATCTCGTTTCCGCGCTCACCACAGCCTATGTATATTACGACCTGAGCATCGCCCCATTTTGCGAGCTGGTGCTGAGTGACTGTTTTTCCTGTTCCGAAACCGCCCGGGATACATGCCGTGCCGCCCTTTGCTATGGGGAACAACCCGTCAATGACTCTCTGTCCGGTGACAAAAGGCTCATTGGGCAGCAGACGCTCCCTGTATTGGCGAGGGGTTCTGACCGGCCAGCGCTGTATCATGGGTATGGAAACTTCACGTCCGAAAGCGTCCTTTACCTTGGCTACGTCCTCGGAACCTTTGTGTTTTCCCGCCGGTATTATCCACGTGATTTCTCCCTCTGTTCCGACCGGAGCCATAATCCTGTGGAGAAGGAGCGGCGTTTCCTGAATTGTAGCCAATACCATTCCGGGGGTTATGAGGTCTCCCACCTTTGCGGCGGGCACAACATCCCACACCTTTTCTCTGTTTATCATGTTGACGGAGGTTCCCGGGGAAATGTACATTCCCTCTTCCTCAAGGAGAGCGTCGAGAGGGCGTCCTATCCCGTCAAAGAAGCTGCCGATAAGCCCGGGGCCTATCTCGATGGAGAGAGGTTCTCCCGTGCCGTATACCTTTTCGTCTATCATAAGTCCTTCGGTGTCTTCGTACACCTGGATGGTCGCATTATTGCCATCCATGCTTATTATCTCGCCCATAAGCTTTTTGGGACCGACGTGAACAACCTCGCGCATTGCGAAATCGCGCATTTCGGTTGCCTTTATGACAGGTCCGTTGACGAAGGTTACTATACCTTCTTTATGCACTTTAACGCCGTTATTTTTGGACTCCAAAGTTCATTCCTCCCTAAAGCAAAGGCAGGAGTCGTTCGGCAAGCGTATCTGCCATCTCCTGTGTCAAACTCTGCCAGTCCAGATTGACCTGCCTGCGATTGTCTGTTGTCGACACCCAGCATCCGCCGAGTATCGGAGCCGGTTCCGGATCGAATACAAAGTTGATTCCGGGTGCTGCGCTGCGCATGTTCTCGGATAGTTTATCGGCAAGAGTCGTATCCACCGCGGAAAGGCGAAATTTCAGAGAGTCAACGCCCTTAAGCGAGGTTGATGCTTCAACGCACATACCCGTAAGTATCTCCAGATAATTCTCCTTATCTCTCAGGTGAACCAGTTTGTCTTGGAGTCTGCCGAGAGCATCCGAGAGTATCCTGTTCTGAAGGCGCAATGTTTCCGTTGATTTTTCTCTTTCGGCGGCAAGAATCTGTCTGCGTCTTATATCCTCGGCGCGTTTGCGCGAATCTTGAAGAATAAGGTTTGTTTCTCTCTGAAGTTTTTCTGTCTCTTTGACAAGCCAATCATCAGCTTCACGCTGAGCCGTGGCGACAATACTCTTCTTCTCTCCGTCGGCTCTGTCCAGTATTATATCTCTGAGTGTTCCTATCTTTTCGCTTGAAACTTCCTTCATCACATTTTCACCCCAATGGCTTCCTGTACGTAACGGGTCAGAAAATCGGGACCTCTTTTTGTACCGAATCTGTCAGGTATTTCAACGACAAGTGGCAGTTCTCCGCGTTCACGGAGCTGCTGTATTATATCCGGCGCCATCTCAGCAGCCTTCTCGGTTATTGCAAGAATCGCAAGACCGGGTGTTCTGAGTGCGTTATCTATGGCTGTAAACGCTTCGTCGGATGTGTGAACTAGACAACCCGGTATGCCTGCCAGTCTCATTCCGACAAGGGAGTCATGGTTGTCGCTCACAAGGTATGCTTTCATTTTTTTCGCTCTGACCCGCTCTACAGACGTCCGAGGATCAAGAGTGACACGATAACGCCGTAGATGGCGATACCTTCGGAGAGTCCGAGGTAGATAAGCGTGGTGCCGAGCATCTCAGGCTTCTCTCCGACAAGTCCGAGAGCCGCAGATCCGACGCTCGCAACGGCAAGACCGGCTCCGAGACATGCAAGTCCCGTGGAGATAGCTGCTGCTATGAATCCCATTCCGGCGCCTGATCCCAAAGGAGCTGCGGCCGCTTCGGCAAATGCGGGGTGTGAAGTGAGTGCTATCACCGCTCCGGAGAACACCATGAAGGACGAAATTCCAAGGCTTGCTGCGTATACCGCACGGCTGCCCTTGTACCCCTTGCGCTGCATTAAATATCCGATACCCACCATGGCTGCGACTGTAGCGCAGCAAATTGCCAAACCGAACATATTGAACAACTCCTTTTTATTTACTTTTAAATTAGTATACTTTTTTGTTTTCACAAAACGGTGCGTGGATGCCGCAGTATGTGCCTATCTGGCTCTTGCGGATTTTTGTGCCAATTCCTTGTTCCAGCCTACAGGCTTGAACGCGCTTCCACCTCCCTTGTAAAACTTTCCGAAGAATTCGTAGTATTCAAGTCTGAGTGTCTGTATAAATACGATAAGACCTTCCAGACATACTATTACAACATTTCCCAATATCAGGATAAGCCCCTTCATAACAATGCCTCCCGGCAGCGAGTGTACCATCTCGGAGAGCATTATTACCGCCATAGAGAGCCCCACGTGGTTCAGGGCAAACGCGGCAAGTCGTACGAAGGACGCTGTGTTTGAGACAAAGGACATCAGGTTGTGCATTATCTCAAATATGTTCAGCACGACCGATTCTCCTTCACCCTTCTGACGGAGCAGATACCTTGCCAATATGTCTCTGAATACCATAAGCACCATCATCAGACATATTCCGCCCCACATCATGTTTGCCGTGAAGTCGGATATTTTGGTGCCGGTCATATATATCGCAGCCAGAGCAGCCATTGTCCAATAAAGGAACAGTCCGGCCATTCCCTGACCGTCAAAGAGCAATCGCCCGAAGTCCCTGTTTCTGTATTGCTGTATCATGTTCAGAACAAGTCCCAGACTTATCATGAATACGCCAAGGCATATCGCGATTATCAGAAGCCTGTTTGTGTCGTGCATCGGCGAGAGCCAGAGCGCCGGGATAATGTCTTCCAAACCGAAGATGCTTCCGTACAGAGCTCCGAATACCATTGAACTGACAGAGGCAGACTTTATTACCTGACCGAAGGATTTTTTCATCATTCCGTTTTTCACCAGGAACGTAGCTCCAAGGAAAATCATAAGCCCGTGTCCGATATCTCCGAACATGAAGCCAAAGAAAAGGATGAACGAAATCGCAACGATGGGCGACGGGTCTATCTCCCCATAGGAAGGCAGACTGTACATTGCAACTATATCCTGGAAAGCTCTGAACATAGGATTGTTCTTGAGCAGAGTGGGGACTCGTATTCCCGAATATGTGATATCTTTCGTGTCCTCGACCATAACCGTGGTCATAGGAGCCTCTTCTTCTATTGTTTTGTATATTCCGGCAAGCGTGTCCTCGGGAATCCAGCCGGAAAGCAGGAACATCCCGCTGACCTCGCCTCTTCCTTTGCACACATCATACACTCGCTGCATCGTGTAGAGCTGCGAATAGAGCAGTTCATACTGTGAGCGGTGTTCCTTTAGCATGTCCTTTGCAGCCTTAGCAAGCCCCTTTATGGCGCGTTGGTGGTTGGTGATGCGCTTGTTTATCAATGCGAGGGGGTCATCGCCCTCAAGCTGCTCGGATATTTTCTTGAGCGAAAATTCCTTGAAGTAGACCGCATCAAGCAGTTTCTTTGTTGATTCCTCGTAACCCGGGACGGTAATGACCATTGCCCAAGTATTTCCGTTGACAACGGTGAGCCCGTTGATTGCTATCGGGGACTCCTCGCCGCTCTCGGTAAGTCTTTGGTAATTTTCATTTGACAAACGTCCGAAAAACGTGTGAAGAAACTTTCCGTCTGCGAGTTCTTTGGGGCTGAACTCGGCCCCTCTGAGAGCTTCGACAAAAAGTTTAGCCGCTGAAAGCAGCTCTTCCTCTTCAAGAAGTACATTTCTGCGTTTCTCCCAGACTTCGAGACGTCTGGACGCTTTGTCGACGGTATAACGTGCATTTGTCAGAGTAAAATCTTTTGTAATCGTGACGGGGGACGGGTCGGGAATCATCTCCTGCGCCACTTTCCAGACCGTGGTGACCTTTGAGAGCAGTTCGTCATACGGATTTTCCGTCTCTGTCGTAACTCTGGATCTGAGATTTCTGTCGTTGACCAGAATATCAAGAGGCAGCGGCTGGAAACCGCCGGTCAGTACCATCTGGCGTGCTACCGGTTCCATCTCCGAATCCGGTCCAATCATGGTCAAGGCGACCATTTTCATTACTGCCATGTGGGTTCACCCCCGCTGAGAATAGGTCTAATCAAATATGCCGCCGCAGAACCGCGGTCATAATCGTACCTGACGTCCTCTATTATCCTTATAATATCGTCAGCCTCATACGATTTAAGCATAAAGTAGCTTATTGCCGTGTGGAAACTAGGCGCACCGGACTGAAACAGAGAGAGAGCCTTAAGATAAGTGTGCCGTTTTATGGACATCTCAAGAGCCAATTCTCTGTCTTCCTGTTCAAGTGCTTCTCTGAAAATCTTTGCGTAGACAGGGAAGTTTGTCTCAAAGCGGTCAAGCCTGTCCTCCCATGTTCCGCCGCGCGACATCTCCCTCAAATGGTGAGTCTTAATCTTGTACTTGACAGGCAACATTCTGCTCAAGGTTTCCTCAAGAGTCATGTGGTAATACCACGTACATCTGTGGAAGTGGTAAAGATTAAGCAAATCCACTCTCGTGCCGAAAAGAGTGGACAGGAGCTTGCTTTCCTTTGGAGAAATGTTTTTAAGGTCCGTGAATATCCTTGTTTCTATGAGGTTATCCATGGCCAGCTCCAAGGAGAACAGGGAATCCTCTCCGTCTGTTATGCGCTTTATCGGCTCACGCAGAATATCATAGTATTTTGAATCTTTCAGAGCCTCAAGAGCCTCCGAAAAATCTCTGCTGTTCAAAAGCAGGTCGTATGAAATCTTAGATCCCGGGACTGTGAAAAGCCTGCTCCTCATTGTGTCCCTGTCCACTCTTCTTGAGCGTATCCACCTGAAAATGCTCTTTAAGTGTTCCGACTCGTACCAGCCAAGCCAGTCTATAAAGAGTTCGCGCTCAGCACCCGCCAGATATGAGAGAAACGATGTCGCTTCCGTCAAAACGGCGGAACGCACGGCATTCTCCAAATCAACACGGTGAACCTTATCAAACGGCAGAAGGTCAAGGTGTGCTTTATATCCGTCGGTCTGTTTCAGGAAGACGGCAATTTCTGTTGTGGACTTGAGGCTAAGCAACGCCCAGTACTCTTCGGGCTTAAGCAGCTGACTGTAGAGTACGTGAGCTTTTACTCCTATTGCCGTAGCCTGTCCATGTGACGTGAACGGCAAGCTTACGATCTCCTCTTGGAAACGTAGGTGTCGGCTATTTCAGAGACCATTGACGCTATAACTGGATCCACATTCTCCTCAAAACGTCGCTGCATGCGGCTCCGCTCTTCCTTGCCAAGCTCGGCTATCTGGTGCGCCTCCGTCTGTGCCGAGTTTAACGCCGTTTCCATAATTCCCTTTGCCTGCTCTCTCGCAGACGCCATCTGGTTTGTTCTTTCTCCTACAAACTTTTCCTGTGCGCTGCGCAGAAACCCGTCAGACTCATTCTTTGAATCATTGACTATTCTTTTTGCCTCTGACTCGGCTCCGAGAAGAACAGCCAAAACTTCCTGCAATGTACTCATCAGCATAACCTCCGGTATTAAGACTGCTTTGTCTTTTTCTGAGCCAGTTTCATCCTTGTAAAATCTTCCCTCTCGCCCTCTTCGAGGACGTCGGAAATAAACCTTATCTCCGCCGCATTGGACGGAATAACTACCTTTTCGAGAGCGTTAACTCTGCGGTGCGTCTTTCTTATCTGAACGGCAAGACGGTAGACGCTTGTTTCCACCTCGGCCAGTTGTGCCAAAAGCACCATGACCTTGCGGAACTGCGAATAAGCCGCGTCCATTGCGCCGGACGAACCGTGGAACGAATAGCTCGGAACTGTCTCGGCGCTCAATGGGTCAACGTCGGGAATCTCCACTCCCATCACAGAGTGCAGCCGCACCGTAATATCCTGTGTTACAGGAACGGATTCGGATATATCTTCGACAGTGTCTATCCCGAGAGAAATATTTGCTTTCTGAAGAGCTTCGTATGCGTCGTGGAAGATATTTTCCACGTCTTCCTGAATTGTTTTCGCTGAATCTATATAACGCACAAGCTCCATCATGAGAACTTGGCGTTTCTGATCAAGGAGGTCGTGACCGGACTGTGCCATCTCCATAGAGCGTGTCAGTTTTACTAAATTGCCGCGTGTCGGCGCAAGTTTTGTCCCCACATGAATACCTCCAATCCCGTACGAATCCGCTGCCTCAGGTGCAAGGCACTTTATTTATAGAATTCCTATTTTTATGTGATAGAATGTGCGGTATGCCTAATCTCCACAAAACAAACTGTTCTGCGTGGGCAGAACCGTCTCGGGGTCATTCTAACTCTAAAATGTTGGGAAGTATAGGGGGTAAATTAGCGGAAATGTTCTTACTATTTATAAGCGAAACAAAACTGAGCAGGGTTCCCGGACTTTCTGCCGCCGGAGCCAATACAGAAGTTCTTCCTTACACTGCACCTGCTGATGCGGATATGCTTTTTTATGACAGACCCAAGGTTGTCGATTCCTTGCCGTTTGATCCATTCGGACACCCCTCTCCGGCCATTGTTACGAGGGCTGCGCTGTTGGAAGGCAAGTTCCCGGTCAAGGTAGTCAACGTAGGGGCATCCGTAAATCCAAGCTCGCCGTTTTTTGCAATGGAAGCCGTTCCGAGCGAAGATCCGCGCTGCGGAGCCGCAGTCGCCGATTGGCGTCACATAGCCGAACAATCAGCCGCCCTTGCCGCGGAGATTGCTCCCGGTACAGACAGGCTCGTTATCGCGGAATCGGTTCCCGGAGGGACGACAACGGCTCTTCTCCTGCTCCGCGCACTTGGGTACGAAGGAATGGTTTCGTCTGCCGGCCCCGTAAATCCGCTTTCACTGAAAGAAAAAATATGGGCTGAAACTTGCGCTCGCCTGAATATAACAATCGGAGGACTTAAAGGCAAAGGACTTGAAGCGGCAGCACAGGTCGGTGACCCTATGCAGGTTGCTGTGGCTTCATTCGTTGCGGCTCTCCCGAAGAACATTGAAATAACGCTTGCAGGCGGCACTCAGATGATGGCAGTCGCCGCTTTGATAAAGGATATGGGAGACGACAGACCGTTGCTTGTCGCGACTACAAAATACGTAAAGAACGATAAATCAGGCTGCTTTACGGACTATGCCGAGCAAATCGGGGTAAAGTGGTACGCAGCCCCTCTCGACTTCTCAAAATCGGAATATCCCGGACTTGCCGACTACGAAAAAGGCTTCATAAAAGAAGGAGTCGGAATGGGAGGAGCCGTCTGGTACGCGGAACAATGCGGCGTCACCATAGCACAGATAACAAAAAGGACAGAAGAACTCTACGCTAAGATGTTGGGGTAGAGATGTAAATATTTTCCGAATACAGCTTATAGAGAGCTAAATAGTTTACTGCAAAGCGCAAGAAGGGTTCAGAATTTTGATTTTGAACCCTTCTTGTCGTGTTCGGCAGATAAAAATTTGTTTTGCCTGTTTCTTATCGTTATCTCAGCGGCGCGATCCCTTTAGGGTGGACCAAAGAGCCGTGCCTAAAATTAATATCCCTCCGAGAATCTCGTTCATACTCGGGATCTCCCCGAATACCAAAGCTGCGGCAATTATTCCGTATGGAGATTCCAGCCCCGATATCATGCCGGCAGTCTGAGCTCTTATATTTTTCATTCCCTCGATGAACATAGCATGTGCGCATGCAGTAAATACAATCCCTAAAAGCGCAAGCAAAGCCGTATCGCTGTAAGTCAGCTGAGGTTTTATTGTAAGAAAACATGGAAAAAGGATAATAGCCGCTGTTGCCTGTTCATAGAAAGCGACGGTGCTGCCTCTGTATTTTGCCGCGAACTTTCTGTTGGCGAGAGACAGGGCCGCGTATGTAAGAGCGGATAACATTCCCCATGCTATGCCCTCCGCCGTGCTGTTTTTTATGCTGAACTCGGGCACTATTATGTACACTCCGAATAACATTGCAGCCGCGCATACCGCATCCGAAAAACGGAGCCGTTCCTTAAACATAAGGGGTTCGGCAAATGTGACGAAAAGAGGGTATGTTGAGAAGGTAAGAACTCCTATTGCGACAGTTGATACTTGGATTGCTGCGAAGAACGACGTCCAATGGACGGCAAGAATAATGCCCGCTGCCGTAACTGCAATTGTATCGCTCCTTTTTTCCAAACGAATCTCCGTCCCGCGCAGTTTAAAAAGCGCAGCGGCAAATAAGCTCGCGAAGAACACTCTCCCGAAAGTTATGATCACCGGAGGCAGTGAAAGGTATCTCCCGAATAGACCCGAAAGCCCGAACAAAAGTACTGCTGTGTGTATTTCAATAAGGCTTTTTGTATTCTTTCCCATCAATTTGAGTCCGCCCTTTCAACTTCATTTTATGAGGCTGTTTTGGCAAAAAATCTTTAATTAGAATGTTTTGCAACACGGTTGCATTTATATATGCAGAGTATTTATTTTTTTCGATTGTGTCCACAGAAAATAAATTAAATTGATTTTTTATAATTTATATATGTCAAAAATAGAACTTTATAAACTAATAACTAAACTTAAATTGACAAGAATTTTCCAGTTATTAGTATAGGAGTATCCACTTTGACAGGAGGTGCTTGCCCGATAGACGATGACATCAAGCTTATGTATCAGCTCAAGCTTGAGGGGCACTGCTGCTCAAGTATTATTATACGCCTTGGGCTGGAACTTAAAGGTGAGAAGGATGAGCTGTTTGTAGAGGCGGCAAGGTCGCTCTGCCATGGTATGCAGAGCGGGCTGAACTGCGGAGCGCTCACTGCGGCGGTATGTGTGCTGGGAATGTTTGACTCCAAAAATACGGAAATGACAAAGGACATGGTCTTTTGGTTTCAGAACGAGCTGTGCGCGCAGTACAAGTCAATAGACTGCGATGATATTACCGGCGGCAATCCATATAACAGAGCTGTTATATGTCCGAATCTTGTAAAAGAAACGTATCTTCATGCTAAGCAATTATTGATCGATTTTGGATATCTGAGCATCTAAATCTAATTCCGGAGGTTAAAAATATGGCGTTAAAGAAAATGTGGCTCACCATCAACGGAGCAAACCGTATGTTTATGTGCGACCCCGAGAAGGAATCTCTTGCGGAGGTTCTTCGCCGTCTGGGACTCACAAGCGTAAAGGTAGGGTGCGGTATAGGAGTGTGCGGTTCCTGTTCAGTCATGCTTAACGGAGAACTTGTTCGTTCCTGCGCCAGAAAGATGTCCCGCGTTGACGAGTACAGCACGGTAACGACTGTCGAGGGCATAGGCACACCAAATAATCTGCACCCGATTCAGGTTGCGTTCATGAATGCCGGCGCGATTCAGTGCGGCTTCTGCACCCCCGGGTTTGTTGTCGCCGCGTACGGGCTTCTTTCCAAGAATAATAACCCCACACGCGAAGAAGTTCGTGATTGGTTCCATAAAAACCGCAACGTCTGCCGCTGCACAGGGTATAAGCAGATAGTGGACGCGGTTATGAATGCCGCAAAGGTTATGCGCGGCGAGGCCAAGATTGAGGATATCATGGTTAAGATGCCGGAGGATAAGGAATACTACGGCAAACCTCTTGTCCGCCCCACGGCTGTGGCGAAGGTCTGCGGACTTGCGGATTACGGCGATGACCAGGAGCTTAAGATGCCGAGACGTGCGTACCATGTCGCGATGGTTCAGCCTAGACTCGCTCACCATGCAAAGATACTTAAGATAGATACCTCCGAAGCGGAGAAGATGGCCGGAGTGTCAAAGGTTATTCTTGCCGAGGATATCAAAGCGGCGGGCGGTTCAAACATTATGGCCGAGGGTAACTTCCACGAGAGAAGTACAGTTCGTTTCCCGAGCCGCAAAGTTCTGAACGACGACGTTATTTATCGTTACGGAGACGTTGTAGCCCTCGTCGCAGCAGACAGCAAGGAGCATGCTCGCGAAGCCGCGGCAAAGGTTAAAGTCGAAATTGAAAAACTTCCCGAATATCTTAACTTCCTCGAGGCTGCGATGCCTGATGCGCAGCGTATCCATGAGGACACACCCAATATCTTCTGCCAGCAGCCGGTACTCAAGGGCGTGGGCCTTGAAGATGCCTATAAAGTCTCCGAGCTGATAGACGGCGCGGATTTCAAAGCCGAAGGCAGTTTCTATTCGACACGCGAACCCCACCTCTCGATAGAGGGCGACTCAGTACAGGCTTACTTTGATGAGGACGGATATCTCACCTTCCAGTGCAAATCACAGGGCGTTTACTCATCAATCGGACGTATCGGAGATTCCATCGGTGTACCGAAGAACAAGATGCGCGTGGTAATGAACCCGACAGGCGCGAGCTTCGGCTGGTCTACGAACGCGGGTGACCTCTGCCTTGCCGGAGCCGCGGCTGTGATAATGCAGGCTCCCGTCGCTCTCTCCATGAGCTATGAAGAGCACCAGCACTTCTCGGGAAAACGCTGCCCGTGCCATTCAAACGGAAGACTCGCATGCGATAAGAACGGCAAGATTACAGCCGCGGAGTTTGAATTCGGACTCGACCACGGCGCGTATTCATGGGGCGGCGACGACTGCATGACAAAACAGCCGCGCTTTGCTTTATTCCCATATAACATCCCGAACGTTGCGGGACTTGCACGAGTCGCGAACACAAACCACAACTTCGGAACAGCCTATCGCAGCTACGGTTCGCCTCAGGCCTACACTCTGAGCGAAGCTCTTATTGATATGCTTGCGGAAGAGGCTGGAATTGATCCGTTTGAATTCCGTTGGATAAACATTGCTCGTGAGGGCGAAACAAATGTGAACAGTTATCCCTTCCGCCAGTATCCGATGGAAGAGATGATGAAGATAATGAAGCCCATTTATGATAAGGCCGTTGCGGAAGCGAAGGCTGCCGACACTCCGGCGAAACGCCGCGGAGTGGGACTTGCATGGGGCGGATTTAACGTTACGGAAGGCGGAGAGGACAAAGCTTCAGCCGCTATAGAACTCAATCCGGACGGAACATTTACAAAGTACGATACATACCAGGAGCTCGGCCAGGGCGGCGACATAGGCTCGCTCATGCTGACACTGGAAGCTCTTAAACCCCTCGGTGTAACGCCCGAAATGATAAGACTCGTTCAGAATGACACAAAGCTTTGTCCGGACAGCGGAATGTCGGGAGCAAGCCGTACTCACTTCATGAGCGGACGTGCAACGATGATAGCCGCCGAACAGCTTATTAACGCAATGAAAAAGCCGGACGGGAGTTTCAGAACGTATGATGAGATGAAGGCGGAAGGAATAGAGACAAAGTATGTCGGCACTTACTCCAATACCTCTGTTCCCGGACTTTGCCGCCTTGACCCGAACACGGGAATCGGAGATCCGACGCCCGCATACACCTACTGCCTGAACCTTGCCGAGGTTGAAGTCGATACAGCTACAGGCAAGACAACGGTGCTTCGCTTCACATGCGTAGACGACGTAGGTAAGGTCGGAAACATTGCGGCAGTCAACGGTCAGGCTTACGGCGGAATTTCTCACAGTATAGGATTCGCTTTGAGCGAGAACTATGACGACGTGAAGAAGCATACAAACATTGCTTCCAGCGGTGTACCCTATATCAAGGATATTCCCGACGAAATAAACGTCATCCATTATGAAAGACCGGACGAAGTGGGACCTTTCGGGTCCTCGGGAGCTTCCGAAGCCTTCCAGTCTGCGGGACACATGGCTGTCATCAATGGTATAAGCAATGCCTGCGGTGTGCGTATACATGAACTTCCCGCGCTTCCCGCAAAGGTTAAGGCGGGACTCGAAGCAATCGCGGCAGGCAAAAAGCCCGAAGCTCCGAAGAAGTACTTCCTCGGTTCCGACCTCTATGAAGAACTTGAGAATATCAAGGCGAACCCCGTTAAGTCCGATACATCTACAGACTACTTCGTAGGACTCGGACTCGGAGCCGAAAAGTTCTTCTAAATCCGGAAATAACGATATAAAATAAAGGCCTGATCCAAGGCGTCTTGATAAACCCGGACCGTATATACAGGTCCGGGTTTATCAAAATAAACGGAGGTGATTTTGTGGACGACATGAAGTGCAGAATAAAAAACTGCTGTCTGGAAAAAGAGGTTCCTCACTGTGTCTCAGCCTGTCCCTTTCACTTTGATGTGAGAGAATTCATCTCAAGGCTGCAAAGGGGCAGCTTCAACCTGGCTTATAGGCTCTATGCCAATGCCGTTGCTTTTCCTGCTATTGTTTCCTCTATATGCGATGCACCATGCGGCGGAGTGTGCGCCAGAAAGGGGCTCGGCGGGTCAATTGAGCTGAATCTGCTTGAGAGAGCCGCTGTGGAATATACGGCTAACTCAAAGCCGAACAGCTACAACATGCCCAAGAAGGATAAAAGAGTTGCTATTATCGGCGCGGGAATGAGCGGACTTGCCTGCGCACTGCGTCTTTGCGGAAGAAAGTATGCCGTCTCCGTGTTTGAACAAAGCGGCGCTGTCGGCGGGTGCATTGTAAAAAATTCGGATACTCCCGAAAAATTTTTGAACGACATAGAATTGCAGTTTATGAATGAAGAATATGACCTTTGCCTAAACACGAAGATCACAGATATAGATGCTCTGGCCGAGCAGTTTGACGCAGTATATATTGCGACCGGTACAGACGGAGAAATTTTTGGTTTAACCCTCACAGGTGACGGAACTGCCGCGCCTGCTGCCGTAAAGGATAAAATTTTTGCGGGCGGGATGCTTCTTGGAGCCGCCCCCGTCGAATCCATTGCTCACGGACTTTATGCCGCGCAGCTTATAGAATCCTACCTAAAGACAAATTTGATGAAGGGCGGGGAAACATACTTGCCGACAAAGATAAAGCAGAGCACGGAATCTGTCGCGCCTCTCCCCCCGGTTGTCCCATCAAACGGGCAAAGCTACACAAGGGAAGAGGCCTCCGCAGAAGCGGCGCGCTGTTTGCGCTGCCGCTGCGAGGCCTGTATGAAAAACTGCGACATGATGGCATATTTTCAGAAGTTCCCCAAACTGATAGAGCAGGATGTGCACATCACGATAAACCCCGGCACTCTGGATGGAAACGGAACAGTGGCGACGAGACTCATTTCGACCTGCAACCAGTGCGGGCTCTGCGCCGAGGTCTGTCCGGAGAATATAGACGTGGGGCTGTTCATGAGAGAGAGCCACAGAGCCATGAGGGAGAAGGACGCAATGCCCTGGGTTTTCCACGAATTTTGGCTCAGAGATATGGAATTCGCCAATTCGGACAGAGCCGCGGTATCTTACTTCCCTCCTGAATTTCCAAGCAGCAGGTATCTCTTCTTTCCCGGTTGCCAGTCAGGGGCTTCCAACACTGAATATGTCCTTGCTCCGTACGAATTTTTGCTCGGTAAACTCCCTGATACAGCTCTGCTGCTGCGCTGCTGCGGAGCCCCGGCTCTCTGGTCGGGCGACGCGGATATTCATAAAAATGAGTGCGAAAAAATCCTGTCCGTGTGGCGCGGCAGAGGAGAGCCCGTATTTGTATTATCCTGCCCCACCTGCAGAGAGTTGTTTGCAGAATATATGCCTGAGATAAAGAGCGTTTTGCTGTACGATCTTCTGGATGAACTCGGTGCTGTTCCGCCCCCATGTTCGGAAGCGAAAGATGTTTCTGTGTTTGACCCATGTGCCAACAGAAAGTTCCCCTCTTCTCAGACGGCAGTCAGAAAATTGGCATCTTCAGCGGGCTACAGCCTTGTTCCTCTCAGTGCGGAAGGGCATCTTGCGAACTGCTGCTCATGGGGCGGGCAGATATCCATAGCAAACCCGCCGTACACCGAGCTCATCGTCAATAGGCGCATCACAGAGAACAGTCTGCCCTACATAACCTACTGCACCAACTGCCGTGACATATTCGCGGAGGCAGGTAAGGAAGTTTGCCACATACTGGATATTATCTTTTCACTTGACGGTTGGGGGCGAAAAGCTCCCACTTTCAGCAAGAGAAGGGCAAACAGAGAGCTGCTCAAGGCTTATGTTATGAAAAAATATCTTAATGAAGAGGTAAAAAGCGTGAATACGAATAGACTAAAGATGACCAAAGAACTTGAGGAAAAGCTGCATAAGGAAAAAATACTTGAAGAAGATGTCATGAGTGTGATTGAATTCTGCGAGAGAAGCGGAAGAAAAATCCTTTCGCCGGACAGCGGTCATTTCACAGGCTATACAGAGATTGGGCACATGACCTGCTGGGCAGAATACGAGATATGCAGTGACGGATATATCCTTCACAACGCATATAGCCACAGAATGAAAATAGAGCTGGAGGAAGTTTGGAATGGAAGAAAACAAAATACTGATATGCAGTAAATGCGGGGTTGAAATGGCTCCGGCAAAAACCTGTTTCAGTTATCTGGACCATTCGTTCCACACGGAGGTAATGAGGTGTCCCCTCTGCGGACAGGTGTTTATACCGGAATCCCTTGCGAAAGGGCGCATGTCCGAAGTTGAAATATCCATCGAGGACAAGTAGCCGATGCCGCTTAAAGGTGCGATAAGAACGACATACAGTGTATGTCCCGTATGCTTAAAAAGAATAAAAGCCGCGCTTGTGCCAAAAACGGACGGAATATATATGGAAAAGAGCTGTCCCGAGCATGGCTCCTTTTCTGCCGTGGTTTGGCGCGGGAAGGGCGGTTTTCTTTCGTGGTACGGCGATGCAGAGCCGATACCGGAGGGAGGGCTTATCTCTTGCCCGTCTGACTGCGGGGCCGGAATTTGCCCCGAGCATAAGAACGACACTTGCTGCGTTGTTCTCGAAGTTACAGACAGGTGCAACTTAAGATGCAAGTATTGCTTTGCGGACGGAGGCGGAGAGAGTGAACCCGAACTGTCCGAAATAGAATCCATGATAAAAAGTTTTGTGCGTCCGGGAAAGACTCTCGTGCAACTCAGCGGCGGCGAGCCCACTCTGCGTGAGGATATCGACGCCGTTGTGCGCGCCGCAAAAGCCGCAGGCTGCAAGTATGTCCAGCTTAACACAAACGGTATAAAGCTTGCTGAGGACGAGACACTTGCCGCAAGACTCGCGTCCGCCGGGCTCTCCTTCGTCTTTCTGCAATTTGACGGGACAGATGATGCCCTGTATGAGGAGCTGCGCGGGCGTCCCCTTGCGGAGATAAAAAAAAGAGCGATAGAGAACTGTGCGAAGCATAATATCGGAGTCACTCTCGTGCCTACAGTCGTGCGCGGCGTCAACGAAAACTCGCTCGGCGACATAATCCGTTTTGCGGTAAAGATGTCTCCGGCGGTACGAGGCGTTCACTTTCAGCCCGTTGCACACATAGGGCGGCTTCCGCACCTGCCTGCGAACGAAGATAGAATAACATTGGACGAGCTTATGTCCGAAATCGAAAGTCAGAGCATGGGGCTTGTCAAGCGGGAGAATCTTCAGCCCTCGAAGTGTGACCACCCGATGTGCGGTTTTCACGGAGACTTCATAGTTCTTGAGGACGGCACACTATACCCCCTCACAAAAAAGCGCGAAGATGCTCCCAAATGCTGCTGCGGCTCAAAATCCCCCGCGGAGAGCAACAGAGAATTTGTCGGGCGCAGATGGCAGAGAAGCGAAAGCACTCCATGCTCATGCGAATCCTCGGCAGATGACATTACGGATATGGAATACTTTCTGAAAAGGCTCAAAAGCAACGGTTTTACGATAACATCAATGGCGTTTCAGGACGCTGGAAACCTCGATATAGAAAGGCTTTCGCGCTGCAGTCTGCACGTATCAAAAGATGGAAAGCTTGTCCCCTTCTGCGCAAACTATCTTACACCTTGGGAGCATAAATAAGCATGGTCTGCAGATTACCGGCACCGGGAGGTTCTGCTCTCATAGAAAGGGCCGCAGCTCTCTGTTCTTTTGAAAAGGGGGCTAATATCGCGGATATCGGCTGCGGAGACGGACGCACTGTCAAACTGCTGCGCGAAAAATTTGAGCTGAACGCATCAGGCATCGACTGTGACCGAGAAATAATATCAAAGGGCGCGGCAGACGGAGTTTACGGTCTGTTTTTTGCGGACGCAACTCTTATGCCGTTTGAAAAAGAATCTTTTGACGGAGCGCTATTTGAATGCAGTTTTTCCAAGATGGAGGAACCGGCAAAGGCGTTGGAAGAAACGTTCCGAATCTTAAAAAAACATGGCAGGATAGTGATAGCGGATTTCTACGCAAAGGGAGAAGAGAACTCTTTTAACGGTATTTTAGGCCGAATCGAGAAAAAAGAGAGCATAGAGACGCGGCTTGCATCGGCGGGATTCTCCGTCGAACACTTTGAGGACAGAAGCGGCGACCTGCTGACTCTCATGGGACAGCTCATACTTGACGGAGGCGAATCGGCACTGTATGAGACTCTTTGCGTGCCGCTTTCCGTATTCAAAAAAATTAAGTGCGGCTATGCAATATTTATCGCATCAAAGGAAGGAATATAAAGTGCTTCTTACGGTTATGGAAAAACTGACAGGCGAAAAAACGGGGCTCACCCTCCCGATTGACCCTGATGCGCTCTTGCTGCGGCAGATGGATAGAATCAAAGCCGCAGCAGCCCGCGCTTCGGAGACGAATCCTTTTTATAAAGACCGTTTTGCCAATTGCGATATAAGCGGTATAACGAGCCCTTTTGATATGGCAAATATTCCGTTTACGGAGCAGAGCGAGATATCGTGCGGAGCGGATAACTTTCTATGCGTACCGGCAAAAATGCTTTCGCGTATTACATCGTTAAACACCTCGGGCAGCACTGCACAGCCGAAACGCATATTCTTCACGGACAGTGACCTTGCGAATATGATAAATTTCTTTTCCGAAAGAATAGTCCCCGTCGTGGGAGACGGAAAACGTCTCATTATAATGATGTCAAACAGCACTTACGGAAGTATTGCGGACCTATTAAAAAAAGGGGCTGAAAAATCAGGCATCAGCGCGGAAATAGTCGGTCATGTGACGGATCTCGCACGTTTTGCGCCGCTTATAAGGAACGGAGATTCCATAGTCGGTCTGCCGTCCGATATATTCGCTCTGTCGAAAACATATCCCGCTCTTCGCCCGTCAAGCGTTTTGCTAAGTGCGGACTATGCCGCAGAAAGCCTGATTGACTCAATAAGGGAGAGCTGGCAGTGCAGGGTGTACACTCACTACGGGCTGACGGAGGTCTGTTTCGGCTGTGCCGTTCAGTGTGCCGACGGAAGTGCGCACCACATACGTCACGAAGACCTGTTTTTTGAAATAATAGATCCGAAAACAGGAGAGATACTCCCATACGGCATGGAGGGAGAAATCGTTATCACAACCTTTGGGCACGAGGCCATGCCTCTCTTTCGCTACAGGACAGGCGATATCTCGTCCCTTGAAGCGGGGGAATGCCCGCACTGCGGCAGCAGAATGCCTCGGCTCGGCAAGGTCAGGGGAAGAGTGCAAAACAGAATCCCGCTGGGGGATTCATATATCAGCATCGAAAAAACAGACGAAATTCTCTATTCTTCATGCGGTCTGATATCCTGCAAGCCCCAACTGGAAGTATCCGAGCGCGGTGCGGTTATGAGGCTTACAGTTCAGGCAGACGCTTCTTTTGATTCGGACAGCACTGTCAGAAAAATCAAAGACGCATTCCCCGGGCTGGCTGACGTAAAAATAGAAAATACTCCTCACTATAATGTCCTTACGGGAAAGCGCAGGCTGTGATCCTCGCCCTGCGCTTTTATTCCGTATGATATGTATTCTCAGCCCTTGCCGCTCCAGCCCGCTTCGTCAAGCCCCTCTTTGACGTGCTCTTTGAGCCACAGTCCCACGTCCGCTGTCTGCAAAAGCTCTCTGTCTCCGTCCAAAGCCTGAACAATTTCGTCCAGATCCAAGGTGAAGCTTCCTGTGTCGGTTTTGTGCTCGTATATCCAATGTATATTCGGAGAGCCCATTACCAGTGTCATTACGGTCGCCGGCATATCTCCGAGAGGCGGCCTGTCCACTGAATCGTAGGCGAATGTGGCGGTCGTCTTTGTCCCGACTCCGACTTTTGATTTTATCTCAAACATTCCTCCGCAAAGTTCGGCAGACTGCTTCAAAAACGGAAGTCCCATGCCGACTCTGCGCGTAGTTCTTGTTGTTGTAAAAGGATCCGTTACCTTGGCTATAAATTCCTCCGTCATGCCGCACCCGTTATCTTCCACGGAGAACAGGAGAGTATTTGCGGCTATGTTCTCCTCTACGGTTATCCTTACTTCGGTGCCTCCGGCTCTTACGCTGTTCTCTGCAATATCGAGAACGTGCGCGGACAAATCCTCCAACATTATCAATCTCTCCTTTGTGTATTTTTCTCTTTAGAAATGGCTCTTCATAGTATAATCTGATTATGTCCCAATGTCAGTACGAAGGGGATAATTCATTACGGGGAGTGATGTCTTTGTTTAACATAGCAGTCCATGGCCATTTCTATCAGCCTCCCCGGGAAGACCCCTTGACAGGAATCATTCCGACTGACGAGTCTGCATTCCCCTATCATGATTGGAACGAGAGAATTTTTAACGAATGCTATCTTCCCGTAAGCAGGGCAAAACTGTTTTTGCCGGGCGGTGAGTCTGAGGTAAACGGATATTCCATGCTCAGCTTTGATATCGGCCCGACTCTCCACAGATGGATAGAGAGCCGCTCTCCCGAGCTCAACGAAAAGATAACCTCTTCCGGACACAGAGCGATTGCCCAATGCTACAACCACATCATAATGCCGCTTGCCTCACTGCGGGATAAACGAACTCAGATTATTTGGGGTATACGTGATTTTGAATACAGATTCAAACGCCGGCCTAAAGGTATGTGGCTGCCTGAAACCGCTGTCGATACTGAAACACTTGAGATATTGGCACAGGAGGGCATCCTCTTTACCATACTTGCGCAAAGACAGTGCCGCGCAGTGTCTATAGACGGGGTGACACGCCAAACTCCCGGTGGAATAGGTGTAGACGTAACACTGCCGTATCGGTTTGAACTGCCTTCGGGCAAAAGCACCTCCATTGTTTTTTATGACGGAGGAATATCTCACGACATAGCTTTCGGAGGGCTGCTGGATAACGCAGACAGATTCTACGATGCTTTGCGCAGCAGAGCGCGGGCGGGTGCGGGGCGTCTTCTTGCCGTAGCCACGGACGGAGAGACATACGGACACCACCATAAATTCGGTGAGATGGCACTGGCAAGGCTTTTTAAGCTGATAAGCGAGAATAAAGATATTTCACTTCCCGACATAGGAGAATTTATAGAACAAAATCCACCGTCCGATACCTGTTTTATAACAGAGAACAGCTCATGGTCCTGCATACACGGAGTTGAAAGGTGGAGGGCTGACTGCGGCTGCAGAACAGGTGGAGAACCCGGCTGGAATCAGAAGTGGCGCGCGCCGTTGAGAGAGGCGTTTGACCGGCTGCGGGGTAAAATAGACGAAATATATGAAAAACGCGCGGCATTTACCGGCGACCCGTGGAAGCTTCGCGATGAAGCTGCGGAGCTCTATTTCTGCGAGGAACGTGCCGCCGAATATAAGGAAAAGTTTATAAAAGAGCGCTTTGAGGGCTGCCGTACGGAAGAGGTAGCGGAAGTGATGACCCTGCTGGAAATTCAGCGCATAAGAATGTTTATGTACACATCATGCGGCTGGTTCTTTAATGATATCAGCGGAGTCGAGACGCGCCAGGTCATTTCGTATGCCGTTCGTGCGGCGGAGCTTTGCGGAATGATAAACGGAGAGGACCTGCTCTCGCCGCTGCTCGGCGACCTGGAGGATGTTAAGGGAAACACTCCCAAGTTCCCGACGGCAAGGGCTGAGGCGGAGAAGTATCTTGCCGCATCAAGGAAGATAACCTCGGTCAGTGCGAGGAAAAAATGCGCTGCGAACTATGGAACGGCAGCTTGGACAATAAACAAAGCTCCTGAAGGGGGACACGGTATGTCAGTCATGAACTACGGAGGGAATCTGGCTCAGTCTCTTCTCTCCACGTTGGAGAGAGACCCCGCATTTCGGAATGTCGCGTATTTTTCAATGGAAATAGGACTTATGCCGGAAATACCCACATATTCCGGCGGACTCGGAGTCTTGGCAGGGGATATCCTGAAGAGCGCGGCGGATATGGGAGTTCCCATGGTGGGAATAACTCTGCTCTATAAAAAGGGGTACTTCGCGCAAAAGGTGGGAAAAGATTTCCGTCAAAAAGAGCGCCCCGTTGATTGGAATCCGGAGGAACGCCTTTGCAGACTGCCGAATAAAATCACAGTCTCGATGAACAAAAGAGACGTGACGGTCGGAGTCTGGTCTCTTATGTTGGAAGGCATATCGGGGCATCCTCTGCCAATATTCTTCCTTGACACGGACCTCCCCGAAAACACGGCGGAGGACAGAGCTCTCACCGCCGAACTTTACGGCGGTGACAATAAATACAGGTTATGTCAGGAGCTTATTTTAGGAATAGGCGGACTGAGACTTCTGCGTGATATGGGATTCTGCAACATAAGCACGTTCCACCTTAATGAGGGGCACGCAGCCTTCATATCGCTTGAGCTGCTGCGCGAACAGGGATACGAAGATATTGATAAAGTTCGCAACAAAGTTATCTTCACCACACACACGCCTGTCGCCGCGGGACACGATTTCTTCCCATACAGCCTGATAGACGAAGTTCTGGATATAAACTCTGCCCAGACGCTGCACCGCATCATAGGCGGTACAGGTCTGTCAATGACGGACCTTGCTTTGAAATTCAGCAAATACGTAAACGGGGTATCACAAAAACATGCTCAAGTCAGCCGTCTCATGTTCGCGGACGAATCAGTGGACTGGGTTACAAACGGAGTTCACTCCGCGACATGGACATCACCCGGTTTTGCTAAGCTCTATGATGAACACATAAAGGGCTGGCGCAATGACCCGTCCAGACTCATGCAGGCGCTATTTATTCCCGACGACGAAGTGTGGAGGGCGCATCAGGCAGCAAAAATGAAACTTCTGGCGCTTGTCCTCGAAGAAACGGGACGCGAACTTGACCCCGATGTGCTCACCATAGGTTTTGCCCGCAGAGCCGCCACGTACAAACGCGCCGACCTTGTATTCTCGGATATGAAACGGCTTCTTGAAATAGGGTCGGGCAAATTGCAGTTCATATTCTCGGGCAAAGCGCACCCTCACGACGAACCGGGCAAGGATATACTTCAAAAGATTTGCAAACTTTCCTCCGAACTGGGAAGGGAACTGCCAATAGTATTTATCGAAAACTACAACATGGGGCCCGCAAAGCTCATAACTTCCGGCGTAGACCTCTGGCTCAACACGCCGATACGTCCGAGAGAGGCATCGGGCACAAGCGGCATGAAATGCGTACACAACGGAGTTATGAACTTCTCTGTTTTGGACGGCTGGTGGATAGAGGGCTGCCTCGAAGGCAAGACGGGCTGGGGCATAGGCCCCGCTCCTTCGGAGGACGACATGCACGAAGTACACACTGTGTCTGATGAAAAAGACGCTTCGGATCTTTATGACAAGCTGGAAGAGGAAATAATCCCCGCGTACTATACAAACAGGGCGAAGTGGATATCAATGATGAAGTCAGCTATCGCGATAAACGCCGGTTACTTCAACACACACAGAGTCGTTGCCGAATATTGCGAAAAGGCATACGGCACTGTTTTTAGGGGGCATTGATGATGATAGCCGCAAAAGAATTTTCAATGAGGGTTCTCCATGTTGCTCCGGAATGTGCTCCGCTCGCAAAAAAAGGCGGGCTCGGCGACGTGGTTGGCGCGCTTCCGAAGGCTCTCTCACGCATTGGGGTAGACGCCAGAATCCTGCTTCCGGCATGGCCGGGAGTCATGGAGCGAGCCGCGCAATACGGAACCGTAAGCTCAAGCCAGATTGGGAAAATAAGCGTGGCTTTGAACTGGCGCGCATGGAGCGCTGATATTTACGAGGCCTTTGTCAACGGAGTTCATATATACCTGGCGGATCAGCCCGAGCTTTTCTCAAATCCGGACATATATCCGGAAAACCTGAACTCAGAGAGCGCGCTTCCGTTCCTTTTCCTCTCCTATGCGGCGTTTGAACTCCCGCCCGTAACAGGCTGGAAACCGCAGTTTCTCCATGCGCACGACTGGCCTGCGGCGGCTCTTCCATCGGCTCTTCGCTGGCATAGATACTACTCCTCCTTTAACGCCGAATATGACGCTGTTTTCACGATACACAACCTTGCGCATCAAGGCATATTCGACCCCGAGGCAATGGAAGGCTGGGGATTCCGCCCCGGCGCTTACTCGCCGCTCGATATGGACAGCATGGAATTTTACGGTCAACTGAACCTGATGAAGGGAGCCGTGATTGCTTCCGAAGCCGTGACCACAGTCAGCCCCAGCTACTCGTGGGACATACAGACTGCAAACGGCGGATTCGGCCTTGACGGAGTGGTCTCATCATACAAAAACAAACTTACCGGGATATTAAACGGGATAGATTATGACGTTTGGAATCCTCAGACGGACAAAATCCTGCCTGCCAACTACTCGCATTCCGATATGAGAGGCAAAGAGCTGTGCCGGGCAGCTCTTATGGACATGTGCGGCTGGACTGACGACGGACGCCCCATAGCTATTTTTGTCGGCAGACTCGCAGAGCAAAAGGGCATTGACATTATGCTGGACGGAATGTGCGGACTTCTGCCCGACAATATAAGAGCCGTCATAATAGGCTCCGGAAGCGACCTATACAACAGGAAAATCAGAGAATTCGCGGACTGCTTCCAAGGCTCGGTACACACCGTTCTTCAATTCAGCGAGGAAAGCGCGCACATGGCATACTCAGGCGGCGATATCCTTGTCATGCCCTCACTGTTTGAACCCTGCGGACTCTCGCAGCTCATAGCCTTCAAGTATGGCACTATACCTGTCGTCAGAGCTACAGGCGGGCTTGCTGACACCGTTATCGATGCGGACAGCTCTTTGGACGGGACAGGATTTCTGTTTACAGAATACAGCGCGGAAGAATTTAAAAACGCTCTCCTGCGCGCTCTGACGGCGAAAAAAAATGCTCCGCTCTGGAACAAAATCGTAGTAAACGCCATGAAAAGAGACTTCTCTTGGGACGCCTCGGCAAAGGCATACGCGGAACTTTACGGCAAAATAATCACCTCGGACTGATACCGTCCGCAGCATGATACGAACAAAGGCTCGTCCCGATTACGGAGACGAGCCTTTGTGTTAGCGATGTCGCTCCAAGCAATATCCGAAAAGCGGTTGAGCCAAGATCGTATGTCTACGCACAGGCGCTTACGCCTTTCGCGCGCACAGAAGCGGCTCTTCAGCTTATTAAGACAACGGTTCTCATTACCCAAATTTAAAGTAATCTCTACGGTAAAAACATAAACTACCTATCCGATAGCGTCAGTAAACTCTGCATATATTTTTAGAATTAAGCGTTGGAAGCGGAATATCGGCTGAGTAAGTTTCCTGTGTATTACGATATTGTTTTGACGGGCTGGTCAAGTTTTGCTCTGCTGATATAATAAAGGCGGAAAGGTGTACAGGTCTTTTTACGTTGTATGGTGTCAGTCCCGATACAAATAACAGAGTACCGTCTTATAAGGGGGCATGGTTATGATACACGGCAAATACGGGAGAGTTTTGGGTATGGTTCTTGCGGGCGGTAAGGGCGAGCGTCTTACGCCCCTTACAAGGTATAGGGCAAAACCGGCTGTTCCTTTTGCGGCCAAGTACAGGATAATAGATTTCGCTCTTTCAAATCTCGTAAACAGCGGACTTTTTTCAATCTATTGTCTTATTCAGTTTAAGAGCCAGTCGCTTCATGAGCATATAGGCAAGGGCTGGCAGTTCGGCGGAGCTCTTCGGGGACGGGATTTTTTTGTTAATGTCGTACCGGCTCAGATGTGGGATGGCGAACGCTGGTATGAGGGCACTGCCGATGCTATTTTCCAGAATATGCACCTTGTCACACTTTTTAACGCAGACAGAATTTGCATTTTTGCCGCAGACCACGTTTATAAGATGGACGTGGAGCAGATGCTGCAGTATCACGTTGATACGAAAGCCGATATAACTGTTGCCGCTTATGTTGTTCCGTCGTCAGAGGCTCATCAGTTCGGCTGTATCGCTACGGACGAGACGGGGCGAATTATAGATTTTGTAGAGAAACCTGCTGTGCCGCCCGAGATACCTGGGCGTCCGGGGTTCAGTTTTGTTTCGATGGGCAATTATATTTTTGAACGTGAGATACTGGAGGAGTCCGTTATTTCCGATAATGAGCGCAAGGACAGCACTCATGATTTCGGACGCGATATTCTTCCCAGGTTTTTTAAATCACACAGGCTTATGGCGTATGATTTCTCGACCAATGTCCTTCCCGGAGACGATAAGCCTTATTGGAAAGACGTTGGCAGCATCAAGGCGTATTGGGAGGCTCACATGGATCTCCTGCACCATCCGTCGGCTTTGAGTTTGTATAATGCTCAGTGGCCGATACGCACCGTCTCTTATTCTGATCCGCCCGGTTTTACGTATCCCGTGGATAATCACTCCTGTTCGGTGGACGGTTGTTTGCGCGCGGAAGCAAGCCGCGTTCTCGGAGCTTATGTCAGGAAGAGTGTGCTTTCAAGAAACTGCGTGATAAAGCCTGGAGCTGTCGTCGAAGAGTGTATTATCGGGCAAAATGTGGAGATAGGCGAGAACTGCCGGCTTCGCAGGGTAATTGTTGACGCGCATAATATTATTCCGCCCGGAACTTCCATAGGCTATGACCCTGTTGAAGATGCAAAGCATTATCATGTTGATAAAGCGTCGGGTATTGTCGTAGTGGAGATGCCTCAGATTCAGCTCCGCAAAAAGCTGCAGATGCCGGGGACGTATAACGAGATGTTTAAGTCTTCGGACGGTTCAGATTTCTAAAAAACAGCAGTCTCGAACGCAATGATAGGGAAGGGGTTCGGATTTATGGTACAGCAGGTTTTGGACGAGGCTTTGGCGTATGCGGCAAGTTTTGTGGGCGAGGGCAGTGTTGCGACATATATACCCGAGCTGTCAAAGGCGAACCCTGCGGATTTGGGCGTTTGTATGGCGGCTGTCGGCGGAGAGTGCTTTCATGCGGGAGAGTGGCGCCGACCCTTTACAATTCAGAGTATATCAAAGACGATAGCCCTTATCCTTGCTTTGCAAACGAGCGGCTATGATAAGGTTTTCAGCCGTGTGGGGCTTGAACCCACGGGCGATTCTTTTAACTCCATAGTAAAGCTTGAAACGCGTGACGCGAAGCCCCTTAATCCCATGATAAACGCGGGTGCGATAGCTACGACGGGCTGTATTCTTTCCAACGACCCGTTTGCGTTGATTCTGAAGCAGACAAGAAGATTGTGCGGCAGTGACGATATTAAGCTCAACGAAGCCGTGTTTCTGTCCGAGAAGAGGGCGGGAATGAGAAACAGGTCTATGGCTTATTGGATGAAGAGCGAGAATATTATAGACGGAGACGTGGAAGAGCTTCTTGATGTGTATTTCAGGATGTGTTCCATGAGCGTGACTACCGAAAACCTTGCGCATTATGCTATGATTTTGGCGAACGACGGTGTTGACCCTAAAAACGGTGAGCGTCTTATTGACAGTTGGATTGTGCGCATTGTGAAAACTTTTATGCTTACGTGCGGAATGTATGACGGTTCCGGCGAGTTCGCGATAAGGGTTGGTATGCCTTCGAAGAGCGGTGTCGGCGGAGGGATTCTCTCTACGGCGGAGAAGAGTATGGGAATAGCCGTATACGGCCCCGCCCTCGACAGCAGGGGCAACAGTGTCGGAGGAATGAGGCTTTTGGAGTATCTTTCGCGAAAGCTGAGTCTGCACTATTTTGCTGGCTGCGGGCGCGAGGAGCTTGTGCCGAGGAGCTGCTAGAGAGAGCGGCTGTCCTAATCAGGGCAGCCGCGTAATTTTTATTTGCAAAGGACGCTTCGCAGGGAACCCAAGTCCGCTCCGCGTTTGACCGCGATTATTTCGGATATTACGGATACCGCTATTTCCTCCGGTGTTTCCGCTTTGATCGGCAGGCCTATAGGCTGGTGCAGTCTGTTTAGGTGCTCTTCCGTTACGCCCCTTTCAAGGAGCATTCTTCGTACCGTCGCTATTTTGCCGCGAGAGCCTATCATGCCGTAGTATGCGCCGGGTTTTTTGTCCGTGACCGTGACTGCTTCGGCATCAAGAGAGTGTCCTCTTGTCATGATCACGACATAGCTTCTGTCGTGCAGACTTATGCCGTTTTCATATATTTTTTCTATGGGGCAGCAGACTGTTTTTGCGCAAGGTATCTCATCTGCGTTGGCAAATTCTTCTCTTTCGTCCCATACCGTTACGCGGAAACCGGCGAATGCGCCGAGCTTCGCCACAGCGCGTCCGACGTGACCGGCTCCGAATATAACGAGGTCATCCTCACGCCCTATGACTTCCATGTACACCGAAATGCTGCCGCCGCATGCCATTCCGTGTGTTTCGTTCAGGCTGCGCCGCCATGTGACTGATGGCTCTCCCGAGGCGATAAGTTCAAGCGCCGCGCCTATGGCTTCGTGTTCCGCAAGTCCGCCGCCTATTGTCCCTGCAATAGATCCGTTGGGGCGCACCCACATGGAGGCCCCTCTGCTTCTCGGTGTGGAGCCTGATTCTTCCGTAACGGTACACAGAACGCCGAAAGCACCAAGCTCTGTCTCATCATTTATCAGATTCAGCAGTTCTTTGTTCATATTGTGCCTCCGTTCATTATCTAGGAACCGGCTGCAAATGAGCAGCTTGGGTAGTGGCACACATTGCAGTGCTCGCACATGCCGCCCACTCCCCATCTGCGCACGAGGTCTCCGGGTTCGATTCCCGCGAAGATAAACGGCAGAAGCTTATCCAGCGCGGTTCTGTCGTCAAACGCAACACATGCCGGCGCGCCGATGACGGCAATCTCTCTTTCCCCCGTTTTGGGTTTTGCCCAGCCCAGCATGAGCATTGCGCCGGGAAGTGCGGGCGTGCCTTGGAAGGAAATTTTTCTGCAAACCGAGCGTATCGCGCCGGGTGTTTTATCATCGGCATCCACGCTCATTCCGCCTGTGCAGATTATGACTTCTGCGCCTTCCTCGATAAACGCTCTGACGGCTTGTGAAATTTCTTCCACCGTATCTCGGGAATATCTCTGTCCTATCACGGTTCCGCTCAGTCTCGAGAGTTTTTCGTCCAACTTGGGTCTGAACGCATCTTCGACGCGCTTGTCAAAAATTTCTTTGCCGGTGGTGACAAGCCCGACTTTCAGATTTTCAAAAGGCAGTATTTTAAATGGTTTGCTGCCCCGTACGGCCGCCACGGCGCGCTCAACGCGGTAGTCTTCAAGCACCAACGGACGGATGCGAAATCCTGCCACAGTCTGTCCGGCAAGAACAGGCCTGTGCGGCGCAAGAGCCGACAGCACCCAGTCTGGGTCTTGGTTCACTCGGTTTACGGTCTCGGCAATGTACCATAGCAGTCCTGATTTTTCCGCTACCAGGTTGCAGCGCCCCTCTTCCGGCTGTGTCAGTCTCAGATTGTCTCCGCAGAGCACACCGCCCAGAGCTAAGGCCGCGTCATCTTCGTGTACGTCTCCCGGTGACATTTCCATAACGGAGAGGTTTTCCCTCCCCATGTCCATTAGGACAGGGATATCTTCTGCTGTTATTACCTGTCCTTTTTTAAAGCGCGCGGATTTTTTGTGGTTCTTGGCGTCTATCTGTGTCAGGTCGTGCGCAAGCGGGCGTCCTATTGCCTCTTGCAGCGGAATAGAAGTTATTTTCATTTTGTATCTCCTCTGTTATTTTCTGTCGGCGCACACTCGGAGCAGCTTCCGAATACGACAAGCTGTTTGCCTTCAACAACCATGCCGTCCGGTACTTCAATGCGCGGCATCTTTTGATCCGTTAAACAAAACATTTTTCCGCAGGACAAACATAGAAAGTGCGGGTGGTTACCGGGGCAGCTTTCCGACTCCATATCGTGTGCGCAAAATCTCCACACTCCGTCAAGCCCCTGCACCTGGTGGACAATGGACGAAGCTTGAAGCGTCTGTAGGGTTCTGTACAGCGTCACTCTGTCCAGCGGTTCTTCCAGCATTGAGGAAATTTCGCTGTGCGAGAGCGGAGATCCCTTTTTTACCAGAAGTTCGAGAATTATTTTTCTCTGTCTTGTTGCTCTGAGACCGGCGCTGCTTAATATTTTTTCCGCGTTCATATTCAGTCTCCTTTCACTGCAACTTCATTGCAAGTTTATTACATATATTAGATTGCCGCAAGAATTTTGGCTATTTTATTTTTTTGCTGGAAGTATGTTGCGGCGGAGTTATCCTCTGTCTCAAGGTTTTTGTGCTTATTGCTCCGCGTAAGGGAAAGATTTTTTATTTGCAGTGAAATGTATAAAACTTTTTATTTATGCCGTTTGCTAAGAAAGACCTTTTATCGAAGTTTCTTTTTGCTTTTTTTATGCTGTGTTCTTTTTGTGAATAAGCGACATGCTTTATTTTTTAAATATGACATTGTGCCGTAAGTGCGGTATTGCGAAAGGTATGTTGTTGACATTTTCAATCCTTGGGGGTAATATGTCCCGCAATGTAGCCCTAAGGGGCGTATAAGCGTTTAGTCTGATGAAAGGCGGGACAGTAATGGCGAATATCGGTTCTCTAATCAGTTTCTTCAATATAGTTCTTGTAGTCGTCGTTATTATTAGCAGCGGTGGGTCCCCCGAGATGACCGGCGCTTAATAGCCGCGTTACTTTCGGACCGGAACCCACGAGGGTTTCGGTCTTTTTTTTTTAGCTTTTTTAAGATTACAGAGAGAGGTGTATTTTGAATGAACTGTACTTTCAGCATTCTGTCAGAAGATAATCCGGGCGTGCTTATGAGGATCGCGGGGCTCATCTACAGAAGAGGATACAATATAGAAAGCCTTAGCGTAGGGCGCACGAATGTGGAGGGTATTTCCCGCTTCACGGTTGTTATCGAGGGAGACGAAAACGTTTACGAACAGATACGCAAGCAGCTTGAGAAGCTCATTGAGGTTATTGAGGTTCACAACCTTACAAAAGAGGGCAAATTTGTGGAACGCTGGCTCTCTCTTGTCAAGGTAAGCGCACCCCTTGAGATGCGTCCCCATGTTTTGCAGACTGCCGAAATTTTCAGATGCAGAGTGGTAGACCTGGGAGCTGAGGCGATAACAATGGAAGTTACAGGCGACCAGGGAAAGCTCGAGGCCTGCCTTGACGCTTTCAGGCCATACGGAATATTGGAAACTGCGGCGTCCGGACAGGTTGCTCTTTCAAGAGCGGGTTTTGTGGGCGCGTAAGAAGCGGATAGACGAGTATATTTAAAATTTGTTTATGATAGGCCTCAACGGAGACTTAAGCATATATAAAAATTAAAAGGCCCGAAGGCGGGCGAAGGAGTGTTTTTGTAATGGCAAAGGTATATTATGATCGTGATGCAGACCTTAATCTTCTTAACGGAAAGACAATCGCAGTGGTGGGATACGGCAGCCAGGGGCATGCACATGCGCAGAATCTGCGCGACAGCGGAGCAAAGGTTATCGTAGCTCTTCAGGCAGGAAGCAAATCAAAGGCGGTAGCCGAAAAAGACGGTTTTGAAGTTTTCACAGTCGCCGAGGCCGCAAAGCAGGCGGATATGATGATGTTCCTTCTTCCCGACCATCTTCAGGCATCAACCTTCAACAGTGAAGTGCTCCCCAATATGAAGCCGGAGACGAAACTTCTTTTTGCTCACGGTTTCGCAGTCCATTTCGGTCAGATCACGCCCCCTGCATCACACGACGTTTTCATGGTTGCGCCCAAAGGACCAGGACACATGGTGCGCCACATGTATAAAGAGGGAAAAGGAGTTCCCTGCCTTATCGCCATATATCAGGACGCAAGCGGCAAGGCAAAGGAATTTGCTCTCGCCTACGCTTCGGCAATAGGCGGAGGCAGAGCGGGCGTAATAGAAACAACATTCCGTGAAGAGACGGAGACGGACCTCTTCGGAGAACAGACCGTACTCTGCGGCGGAGTCAGCGAGCTTATGCAGGCCGGTTATCAGACACTTGTCGAAGCCGGATATCAGCCCGAGATGGCATATTTTGAGTGCATCAACGAACTTAAGCTGATCGTAGACATGGTATTCGAAGGCGGACTGAGCTGGATGAGATACTCCGTAAGCGACACTGCGAAGTTCGGTGACATGACGGCCGGACCCCGCGTAATAGGCGAGGAATCACGCGCCGCAATGAAGCAGATACTGCACGAGATACAGGACGGAACATTTGCGCGCGAATGGATACTCGAAAATCAGACGGGACGTCCCCGCATGAAAAAGTGGGCGAAGGCCGCGCAGGAAGCTCCTTGCGAATCAGTAGGTAAAGAACTCCGCAAGATGATGCCTTGGATGGAACAGAAGGAAGTCCCCAAGTTTTAAAAACGATTAGAAAAAGCCGTTAAGCAATAGTTGAGCAATAGTTTAATAGTCGTTTAACGACTGCTCAACTGTTGCCTAACAAAGGTTCAACTATAGTTAAACGGTCTTTTAGCACTTTTTAAGGGAGAGAATATACTATGGCAAAAATGAACGGGGCGCAGATGGTCGTCAAAGCGCTGGAAGACTCCGGCGTAGAGACAATGTTCGGCATTCCCGGAGGTACGGTAATACACCTCTATGATGCTATCTACGATTCAAAAATAAACCATGTTCTTATGCGTCATGAGCAGGCAGCCGCACACGCCGCCGACGGCTATGCCAGAGCCTGCGGAAAGCCCGGGGTGTGCGTAGCCACATCGGGTCCCGGCGCGACAAACCTTGTAACAGGGCTTGCCACGGCAAATATGGACTCAGCTCCGGTCGTTGCCATAACAGGTCAGGTTGCCACAAACGTAATAGGAACGGATGCTTTTCAGGAGGCTGATATTGTCGGAGCGACTCTGCCTCTGATAAAACACAGTATGCAGGTTCGTTCACCGGAACAAATTCCGGTAGCCATAAAAAAAGCGTTCTTCATAGCTTCCACCGGCCGGCCGGGAGCCGTGCTTGTCGATGTGCCCGCAAACGTACAAAAAGCTTTTGGAGAGTATGTATACCCGGAAAAAGTTGAACTTCCTGGCTATCACCCGAAGAACATCATTGACATCAGCAGGCTGGACGAAGCGGCAAAAATGCTGGAAACCGCAGAGCGCCCCGTCATCTTTGCCGGAGGCGGAGTGATCTGCTCGGGAGCTGCGGAAAAACTAATAAAATTTGCCGAAAAACTGGAAATACCGGTGACTACGACACTGCTGGGCAAAGGCTCGTTCCCTGAATCACACGAGTCGGGACTCTCTCTCGGTATGGCTGGAATGCACGGACACCCCGCCGCAAACATAGCTCTCATGACGGCCGACGTAATACTGGCGGTAGGCTCCCGCTTCAGCGACAGAACCACAGGCAACAGGTCCCGTTTTGCCGCTGATGCTAAGATAATACACATTGATCTCGACCCTGCGGAAATAGACAAAGCAATAGACATAGATGTCTGGCTTGTCGGCGACGCGGGCTGCGTTATAGACGCGCTTTCCTCATCCATAGAGAAGAAACATGGCGGAAGAAATGAATGGCTCAAGGAACTTGCCGAGATAAAGAAAAAAGAGCCGATACCGCACAACAGCTTCCCCGGGCTCATAGCTCCGTGGCAAATATTGGAAACACTGAGGGATATCACAAAAGGGCGGGCGATACTCACGACGGAAGTGGGACAGCACCAGATGTGGTCAGCTCAACACTACAGAACGGAAACGCCGAGAAGCTTCATAACATCGGGAGGACTGGGAACAATGGGATTCGGCTTTCCCGCCGCGATAGGAGCAGCCTATGCCTGTCCCGATACGCCGGTATTCTGTTCCGCCGGTGACGGAAGCCTTATGATGAACATACAGGAGCTTGATACCTGCGCAAGATACAACATTCCCGTGAAAATACTTCTGTTCAACAACTCATGTCTCGGAAACGTAAGACAGTGGCAGCAAATGTTCTACAACAAACGCTACTCAAATACTATCTACAGCCGTAATCCGGATTACGTGGCCGTAGCCGAATCAATGGGCGTCAAAGGGTTATCCGCTTCTGCTCCTGAAGAAGTAAAAAGCGTAATAGAAAAAGCGATGGCAGCAGACGGCCCCGTGCTCATAGATTTCCGAATTCCGCAGGAAGCCCTCGTAATGCCGATGGTGACTCCGGGAGACGCTATAGATAAAATGGTATTCAACTAGAAAACTCAAAACAGCTCCCAAGCTATGTTGCTGCAACCTACGGCATGGCATGGGAGCCGAACTTTCCGGATAAATATTGATGGGGGGAAAATAAATGAACAGCGACAAAGCAAAAAAAGGATTCCAAAGAAGTCCGCACAGATCACTTCTGAAAGCGGCCGGATACGCGGATTGGGAAATAGAACGCCCTTGGATAGGCGTTGCGAACTCCTACAACGCAATAATACCCGGGCACATACACCTTCGCACAATTGTTGACGCCGTTAAGGCTGGAATATATGCGGCAGGCGGACTCCCCATAGAATTTCCCGTAATAGGGGTATGCGACGGGATAGCGATGAATCACGAAGGAATGAAATTTTCGCTGCCAAGCAGAGAACTGATAATGGACTCTGTCGAAATAATGGCGCGCGGACACGCCTTTGACGGACTCGTGCTTGTTCCGAACTGCGACAAAATAATTCCCGGTATGGCTATGGCTGCGGCAAAACTCAATATCCCGTCAGTGGTAATTTCCGGCGGCCCCATGATGGCAGGAGCGCACAAAGGAAAAGTTCTCGACCTCAACAGCGTCTTTGAAGGCGTGGGCAAACGTGCTGCGGGACTCATCAACGACGAAGAACTGCACGACATAGAGGACAACGCATGCCCCGGCTGCGGCTCATGCTCAGGAATGTTCACCGCAAACACAATGAACTGCATGATGGAAGCGCTGGGACTGGGACTTCCCGGCAACGGAACGGTACCGGCGGTTCACGCGGGACGCGTTCGTCTCGCGAAAGAAGCGGGGCGCGCTGTAATGAACCTTGTAGAACAAAACATTCGCCCCCGCGACATACTTACACAGAAAGCCTTTGAAAACGCGGTTGCTGTTGACCTGGCTCTCGGCGGCTCCACAAACACCTCGCTCCACCTCCCAGCTATTGCGTGGGCTGCGGGGCTCAAACTCTCGCTCGAAGCCTTCAATGAAATAGGTGCAAAAGTGCCCCACCTCTGCTCAATGAGCCCCGGCGGACAGCACCACATAGAAAACCTCTGGCAGGCGGGCGGAGTCCAGGCTCTTATGTCTCAGCTGCTCAAAGCCGGACTTCTTGAGGGAGAAATAATCACTGTTACGGGAAAAACCGTAAAAGAAAACGTCGAAAAATGCAAAGTTACGGACTCAGATGTAATACGTCCTCTGGACAACCCATACCACAAAGAGGGCGGACTCGCATTCATGAAAGGAACCCTGGCTCCTCTGGGTTCCATAGTAAAACAGGCTGCCGTAGCGCCTGAAATGCTCGTACACGAAGGTCCGGCGAGAGTGTTTGAATGTGAAGAAGACGCAAGCCGTGCGATACTCAACAACGAAATCAAAGACGGAGACGTCGTGGTCATAAGAAACGAAGGCCCCAAAGGCGGTCCCGGGATGAGAGAAATGCTCACCCCGACCTCCGCAATAATGGGACAGGGCAAAGGCGGCACGGTCGCGCTCATAACAGACGGCCGTTTCTCAGGAGCCACAAGAGGCGCCTCCATCGGCCACGTCTCACCCGAAGCCGCAGCCGGAGGCCCCATAGGCCTTGTCGAAGAGGGAGACCTCATCTACATAAACATTCCGGAAAAAAGGCTGGATCTGAAAGTCTCCGAAGCCGTCCTCGAAGAACGCAGAAAGCGCTTCACCCCCAAACCCCAAAAAGTTGAAAGCGCCTTCCTAAACCGCTACAGAGCCTTCGCCACCAGCGGAGTAGAAGGAGCAGTGCTGAGGGAAGAGTAGGATGGTGAGTGAATAAAAATATTTCTCGGCAGACCCAATTAGGGTTTGCCTTCGTATGCTTATTTAAGCGGATTTTGTCAATTGCTGAAGCTTAATCTACGTGCCGACCTATACAAACGTACGAGACTTTTAGAAAAATACGGCGGCTAGTAAATAGGAAGTCTTTTGACATGATATAAGTGTTGTCAGTAATCTTTTGTTCTTTAAATTATAGTCGCTGATGCCTTACTTCTGTTTTTTATGTGCGGTAAAATCGATTTTCTTATTTAATTTGAATTTTTGCTGTTATCGGGTCTGTCGGCTATAATGCTCCAATCTTATTTTGCACATTACGCAGAAGTCGAAGGTGGAAATAGTATGAATTTTATTGAGAAACTAAGCGGTTTGGTTGGCAAGTATATGGCGTTGATTGTGGTTGTGGTGGCGGGCGTTGCTCTGTTTATGCCGGAGACTCTTATTTGGATTAAGACAAAGTGGATTACCACTTTGCTTATGATAGTTATGTTCGGTATGGGGCTGACTCTTTCCCCGGAGGATTTTGCCATCGTTTTTAAGAGACCAAAGGATGTTATTTTGGGCTGTGCGGCTCAGTTTGTTATTATGCCTTTTCTGGCGTTTGCGCTTGGAAAAGCTTTTGCGCTTGAGGATGCTCTGCTTGTCGGTGTTATTCTCGTCGGTACCTGCCCCGGCGGGACAGCTTCAAATGTTATGACGTATCTTGCCAAGGGTGATGTTGCGCTCTCTGTCGGTATGACGAGCGTGTCCACTCTTCTTGCCCCTATTCTGACCCCAGCTCTTACTTATCTGCTTCTTAGGGAAACTATATCGGTGGATACGATGGCTATGTTTGTTTCTATTGTCAAGGTGGTTATTCTGCCTATAGGAGCGGGTTTTGTTATTAACAAGTTTTTCCACGAAGCGACTCAGAAGGCGGTCAAGGCTCTGCCTTTGGTTTCTGTCGTGGCAATAGTCATGATCGTAGCTTCAGTGGTTGCGGCAAATTCCGCGAAGATAATGTCAACGGGGCTTATTGTTTTTACCGTTGTTATTCTTCATAATATTTTGGGTTACGCTTTGGGCTATTCGGTGGCGAAGTTTGTGAAGGCCCCTCTTGCCAAGAAGAAGGCGATTGCAATCGAGGTCGGTATGCAGAATTCAGGTCTTGCCGCGAGTCTTGCCGCAACTTCTTTTCCTTCTCTTGCCCTTGCCACTGTGCCGGGAGCTATTTTCAGTGTTTGGCATAATATTTCGGGCGCTATTCTCGCCAACATTTTCGCTGCTATGGAAGATAAGAAGTAGTTTTACACAAATAAGTTTTGTATTCGGAGCTGCGCGGTTTTGCCGTGCGGCTCCGTTTTTTTTGCCGCTGTGGTATGCTATTGTGCTGAGAGGGGAGTTGCTGCAATGTGTGATGCTGTTTCTTCGAGTTTTTTAGATCGGGCTGCGGGAGTGCTTGCCGGACAGTTTTGCGGGGATTCTTACGGTTCTCAATATGAGTTTATGAGAGCTTCGGATATTGCCGTGAAGATGGCGTCGCACGGCGCGATGGCTTTTGGAAGGAGTTACGTTATGGACACTTTGCCGGGGCAGCTCACAGATGATTCCGAGCTTGCGTTGGCTCTTTTGCGCTCGATTGTTGAAAGCGGGGGGTACAGTGCAGAGTCTGCCCGCCGCAAGTATCGCGAGTGGCTGGATAGTAAGCCGTTCGATGTAGGAATTACGACTATGAATGCGCTTAACGGTGTTTATAATATTAAAAGCCAGGCGAACGGAGCCATGATGAGGCTTTCACCTCTTTGTATCTGGCTTGCCGCTCATACGGAGAGGAATAGTTTTCAAACTGCGGATGAGTTTGCCGCTGCCGATGCCGCAGTTACTCACCCGAATGAGATATGTGTCCAAGCGAATGTACTGTTTGCTCGCTGTGTTGTTTCCATGCTGCGTGACGGTTTGTCGGCGGATGGTGTTATGCAGGCGCTGCCGGTGTGGTGCGATGAAATAGGGGCGGATTCTGTCTTTTTTGATATCTCGGACACGGCCGGCCGTTCGCTCCCCGAAGATTTTGTGACTCACATGGGGTGGGTGCTGATTGCGTTTCATAATGCTTTGTACCGGCTGGTTCATGCGGATTCTCCCGCTTCGGGAATTATCGAAACGGTGCGGTGCGGCGGAGATACGGATACAAATGCGGCGATAGCCGGTGTTCTGTTGGGAGCCCGTTTCGGATGTGCGGCGTTTCCTCGGAGTTGGATTGATTTTGTCGAGAATTGCAGACCGGGCGGCAATGTTCCCCGTCCGGCGATTTTTCACGCGGGCGATATCGGTTCTCTGGCAAGCTCTTTGGCAGATATGTAGCGCGGCACTGTTTTTGTTCTTTATCTTTTAGCGGAGGCAGCAATTATTTTAGTCTCTTAGCCTTTATTGGTGTTATTGCGAGGTGTTCGCCCGCTTTTTGTGGTAAAATGACAAGATGCGTTTGTATGCTCTCGTTTTTGTAAAAAATGGGTGATTATTGCCAGACGGCATCGTTATGGGAGGGGACTGCCTGTGATAAAGATCTCTTTCAGAGATATGGAGGAAATGCAGAGCGAATTAGCTCTTACCGTTCGTGAGATTCTTGCCAGGGTTGATTTTAACGGCAAGGACAGGGTTGTTGCCTGTCGTGTCAACCGAGTTCAGCGTCCTCTGTCTTGGATTGTCTCCATGAATTCTTTTGTAGAATTTGTTACGACCGAAAGTGTTGAAGGCATAGAAGTTTATATACGAACTCTGTCTTTTATGATGACGTCCGCCGCTTTGCGCAAATGCGGTATCAGGTTGCACCTTCGCCAGTCAATGAACTATTCCTATTATTATGATTCGCCGGACGGCGCTTTGACCGAGGAGCAGAAAAATGTTATAGCCGATGAGATGCACCGTATGATTAAGAGCGGGACTCCGCTTGTACGTGAGGAATTTTCATTGGATATGGCTCGCGCAATAATGTCCGCTCAGGGGTATAAGGACAAGGAGCAGCTTTTGAGGTGGACGAACAGCGACCCTGTTGTGCTGTATAATTGCTGCGGTATATATGACTTCTTTGGCGGGGCTTTGGCTGATACGGCCTCTATCGTTCCGACTTTCAACCTTCGTTTGTACCATGGCGGAATTTTTATTTCCGGCCCCTCGCTTGCAAATCCTACGAAGCCTACGGAGCTCTATTTTTCCGCAAAGACTTTCAAAATTTTCCAAGATTATGCAAAGTGGCTTGATAATTTGTCCATAGGCACAATGGATAGGATTCATTCCATTGTTGCTCACGGACATTCGCGTGACCTGATAATGGTTTCCGAGGCTTTGCACACAAAAGTTCTGAGCAAGATAGCGGAAAATGTGGAATCACGCCCCGAGGTTCGGCTGCTTTGCCTTGCCGGGCCTTCAAGTTCGGGTAAGACGACTTCTTCGCGCAGACTCAGAGTGCAGCTCCTTACGTCCGGTATCAATTCCGCGACTCTTGAGCTTGATAATTATTTTGTTAACAGAGACAATACTCCTGTCGATGCCGACGGCAAGTATGATTTTGAAGCCTTGGAGGCGCTGGATATTCCGCTTATCAACGAACATTTGTCGGCGCTTGTTGCCGGCGAAGAGGTTGAAGTGCCCAAGTTTGACTTCAAGTCCGGCATGAGGGCGAAGGGGTATAAGCTGAAGCTTGCTCCCGGACAGCTCCTTGTGATAGAGGGTATTCACGGGCTTAACGATAAACTTTCCGAAAGTGTCTCACCGGAAAATAAGTATAGGATTTTTATATGCCCGCTTACCGGAACCAACCTTGATATGCATAACAGAATAGGCACGACAGATACGAGGCTTTTGCGGCGTATGCTCAGGGACTACCGTACAAGGGGTAATTCTCCCGAGTCAACCCTTTTGCAGTGGCCGTCTGTAGTGCGCGGCTCACATCGCTATATTTTCCCATACCAGGAGAACGCCGATACTCTGTTTAACACGGCTCTGGCCTATGAACTGCCTGTGTTAAAGGGGTATGTCCTTCCGCTTTTGAAATCTGTTCAGGAGGAGTCACCGGCTTACGGAGAGGCACAGAGGCTTCTTTCCATGCTTCAGTACGTGCCTGTGATTCCGTCCGATGATGTGCCGAATCTTTCTATTATGAGGGAGTTTATAGGCGGAAGCTGCTTTGAATAATAGACACTGACGTATTTAATAATTTTTGACAGCTGCCGTCACGTTTTGTGTGTTGTGCGCTATTGTCTTTTGATGTGGATTTAGAGGTCTTTTTATGCTTATAGTTCATTCTTTTTATAGTATCAACTCTTTTTATATCTGGGGAGAACACTCTTTCGATTCAGAAAGGTCGGAATCATCAGAAAGTGTCTTGGGTGTTCCTAAGTTGCCTTGGTGTGCGGATTCGGGAGAACTGTCAGGTGCTCTTAAGAGTGCCGGGGTTCGCCATAGCTCAAAAAATGCCCCTGTTGCTGATGCCGTTACGGCGTTCGTTCAGCTTCCGTCACGCGGAGGAAAACCCATACCTTCCTCTCAGTTGCTTGGAGACATTCGAGATGTGTCGGGGGATACGGAGCTTGTCTGTTATGCTGTCACGGCTGTTTCCGTAACCTGCGATGAGATTGCCGCTCTTTCTTCAGTCATCAGGAATACGGAGGAAAAGCTTTCTGTCCCGGGGCTGGTTTTTTCGCAAGACATGAGATTTATTATCTATGCCTTGGAGTATGCCGCCGTAATGGTTTGCAGAGGTGCGTATGTACCTGACATGGATCGCCTTTGCGACGGCTTTGTTTCTGTGTGGCGTCCCCTGCATCTGGCAAAGTATCAGGACGAATACTTGGATTTTGTGAAGTCAGTGCCACCCGTTCTGCGTGCTGTTTCTCTCGGAGCGGCTAATTCAACCGTTATTTTGGGGCGCGAGGATACCGCGTCCGCCATTTTGTGCTCGCTGCTGGACTATATAGTGCGCAGCTCGCAAAGCGTAAAACAGCAGGGGCGTAAGATAGATTCGTCAAACCCTCATGAAATATGGCTGCGTTCGCTCACTTGGCCCAAAGCCCCACTCAGTAGCTGGAACGATGCTATGGAATCTTTGTATCCTCAGGTGCGGTCGTGGGCCGATTCTATAAAGGCGGTGACAAGGCAGCCTTGGAAACTGGTTTTAAGGCTGGATGAGCCGTTACGCAGTGATGATTCCGAAACTGACTCTCTTTGGACGTTGTCGTGGCATTTGCAGTCGTCACGTGATCCGAGCCTTGTTATACCTGCCGCAAGAGTTTGGTCTCCCGATGACGCGGAGCGTATATGGTTTGAACGTGAGGGGCTGAACCCGAGACGATACATGCTGCAGGTATTGGGGCATCTTGCATCTTTGGTGCCTGCAATTGCGGAGAGCCTTGAAAATCCGGCGCCCTCCGAATGTTTGCTTGATACGGACGAGCTGTTTGAATTTCTAAAGGAGCACGTATCGGGGATTATCGAACAGGGCATTCAGGTTCAATTTCCTGCCTCTTGGGGATCTCTTGACGACAGGCCGAGACTTGCGGTAAAGGGAAACCTGAAGGATACACGCCATGAACAGGAAAACGAATTCTCTGTCGGAGGGCAGATAAATTTGGGAGATCTGCTTGATGTCAATTGGTCTGTCTCTCTCGGCGGGGATATACTGACGGAGCAGGAGCTTGCCCTCATCACTGAGCTTAAGACGCCGCTTGTAAATATCAGGGGGCGCTGGGTCGTTTTATACCGCGACGAGATAGAAAAAATTGTAAACGGAATGAAAAAGCTCCCGAGGGAGATAACGAGGCGCGATGCCCTCTTTGCTTCGTTCAGCGAGGGGATGGGAGATATCCCCGTCTCTGCTGTGGAGGGTTCCGCGTGGCTGGATTCCATACGTGCCGTACTTACCGGCGCTGAAGAGATAGAGCTCGTAGAACAGCCCGACGGATTTTCCGGTACTCTGCGTCCATATCAAGGCAAGGGGCTCTCTTGGCTTGCATGGCTTGCAAAACTTGGTTTGGGAGGCTGCCTCGCGGACGACATGGGACTGGGCAAGACGGTTCAGACTCTTGCGATGGTTCAGTTTCTTCGCAATGAGGGTGAAAACCGTCCAGTGCTTCTTGTCTGTCCCACGTCGGTAATAGAGAACTGGAGACGTGAAACGGAGAAGTTCCTGCCCGGGACAAAGATTCTCATTCATCACGGCACAAAGCGCTTAAAGGGTGAAAAGTTTGCTGCGGCCGCGGCGAACTCCGTGTTGGTTATATCTTCCTATTCACTTCTTTTCCGCGATAACACTATGCTTGCCGGCACTTCCTGGTGCGGTGTGATACTTGACGAAGCTCAGAACATAAAAAATCCTGATACAAGACAGTCTCGTGCCGCACGTGCCGTCTCTGCAGACTGGCACATCGCGCTTACGGGAACCCCGGTTGAGAATCACGTCGGAGATATGTGGTCGATAATGGAATTTTTGCTCCCGGGACTTCTGCCCAACAAAACCCGTTTTGCCCGCGAATTTCTTCGCCCCATACAAGCGGGAGAAGTAAAGTCAATGGAAAAGATGAAAAAAATGACCGCGCCATTCATACTGCGCAGACTTAAGACGGATAAAAATATAATAAAAGATCTTCCCGAAAAAATAGAAACTCAAGTGTTCTGCCCCCTCGGGCGCGAGCAGGCCTCCCTTTACAGCGCCGTTCTCGCATCGCTTGACGAAGGCATTGCCGAAGCCGACGGCATAAAGAGGAAGGGGCTTGTCCTTGCTGCCATAACCTCCCTCAAGCAAGTTTGCGACCACCCCGCGCTGTATCTCAAAGACAAATCGGAGCTTGCCGGGCGTTCCGGCAAACTTGCGCGGCTCGCCGATATTGCCGATGAGATGCTTGCGGCGGGAGACAGAGCGTTGATATTCACCCAGTATGCGGAAATGGGTGCGATACTTAAAAAATTCCTGCAGGAAACATTCGGCAGAGAAGTTCTGTTTCTGCACGGCGGAGTGGAGAGGAAAAAGCGCGACGAGATGGTGCAGCGTTTTCAAAACGGAGAAAACCCGCCGCCGTTCTTTGTGCTTTCTTTGAAAGCGGGAGGCACGGGGCTGAATTTGACGGGAGCAAACCACGTAATCATGTTTGATCGCTGGTGGAACCCTGCGGTTGAACAGCAAGCCGTGGACAGAGCGTACAGAATAGGTCAGAAAAGCAGGGTGCAGGTGCATTACTTCTGCTGCAAAGGAACATTGGAGGAGAGAATAGAAAATCTCATAGAGTCCAAAAGAAAGATTGCGGACTCTGTTGTCGGCAGCGGCGAAAGCTGGATATCAGACATGTCCGACGATGATCTGCGGGAACTCTTTGCGTTGGGGCGCGATGCAGTGGAGGAGATAAACTGATGTTTGTCCAAAAGTATAACTGGAGTTATTCCAAGCCCAGGGAGACAAAGGGCGGTATACGTTTACGAACAAAACGGGGCAGAATGACTTCTTCAAACTGGTGGTCGGGACGCTGGATGCGCATACTTGATGAGTGTATAGACTCCGGGCGTCTTTCCCGCGGCAGAAGCTACGCCCGCAAAGGTCAGGTTACAAACATAGAAATATCGCCCGGGCGCGTTATTGCGTTTGTCCAAGGGACAAAAAAAACGCCGTACCGCATAAGTTTGGTATTTGAGACAGTTTCCGAGGAAGCTAAGGAAATGCTCCTTATGCGCTTTCGTGAACACTCCTCTTTTGCCGCAAGACTTCTTGCCGGTGAGATGCCGAAGGAGATGGAAGCTGCTTTTATGGAAGCAGGCATACCTCTCTTTCCGAAGAGAGCAGAAATGCGTCGTTTCAGATGCACATGTCCAGACAGCACAGTCACCTGCAAGCACATGGTTGCTGTACTCCTGCTTATGGCCGAGGTTATTGATGACGACCCATTCCTGCTGCTTAAGCTCAGAGGGATAGACCGAGAGCGTCTTATTGCTCTTTTGACATCAGAAACGTCCTCGGAAAATCAAGAGAGTGAGTCTGACGGTGGTTCCTACTTCGAGGATTGGGATTGTGAAGGCGAAGTTATAGGAGGGTGCGAGGTTGATGAAGCGGCTGACACCGATGTGCCGCCGGCAGACGATAAATGGTTTGGCGGGGATGTCCCCGTAATTTCCTACACGGAAGATAGTGCAAGAAGGTTGTCCGCACTTGAAGTGATGAACGACTTTCCTTTTTGGCGCGGGGAAGTCCCGTTCCGCAAGACACTTACCCCCTGCTATGAACGTGCTGCCAACAGAGCGTTTGAAATTTTGACAGGTGAAAAAAAGAGTGCTGTCGGACGTCCCAGAAAATTAATTTAGCATATACGCAAAGAAACTTGCCTTAAACGTCAGAGGCAAGTTTCTTTTTTAACGAAAAAGTGAGAGGAAGAAGCTCTGAGAGTTTTAGGCTTATCAGGGCGTTTCCGTCTTGTAAAATTATTTCCATGTCGGGGTTGAACTCAGAAAGAAACTGCCTGCAAGCGCCGCAAGGCGTGCACATCTCTCCCGTAACTCCCGTTATTGCTGCGGCAATCGGCTCTCGGAGCCCCTTGACGACTGCGGCTGTCATAGCATTTCGCTCCGCGCACAAAGTCATTCCGTAGCTGCTGTTTTCAACGTTGCAGCCGCGCACAATCTCTCCGTTCTCAAAAAGAAGGGCAGCGCCCACTCTGAACTTTGAATAGGGAGCGTATGCCTTATCCTGAGCCAAAACAGCTTCGTCCATAAGCCTGCGCATATCATCATGAGACAGACCGTTCAAAAAAATCACCTCGCAAAACTGCATAGCAACATTCTGAACCAGAAGGATACTATTGTCAAATATGGCTTTCATGCAGATTTGACCCTATGTACTTTACTAATAGCCCCTCCCCGCCATTTCGCTTTGACTATAGTATATATAAGAGGATATAATGACCCGATATAAGGCGCATGTATGCGCAGTATGTTGTGCTGTGCATTTTTGAAAGGTGGAATTACCTGTGGGACTGTTTGACGGAGTAATAAAGGCTCTTGGGCTTGACCCCAATGACAGAGCTGTTGCGAAGTATGAAGAAAAAGCAGTGATAATAGATTCTTTTGAAGAAAGCGTAAAAAAACTCACCGACGGCGAACTCGCCGCATCAACCCTTCTCTTCAGAGAGCGTCTCGACAAAGGGGAGACACTCGACGACATTCTTCCCGAAGTTTTCGCACGTGTGCGCGAGGTCTCAATGAGGACGCTCGGACTGCGCCACTTCAAAGAGCAGCTCATAGGCGGTATGGTTCTTCATGACGGCAATATCGCAGAAATGAAAACAGGCGAAGGAAAGACTCTTGTCGCTACACTGGCGGTCGCCCTGAACGCCATTGCAGGTAAGGGCGTTCACGTCATCACTGTAAACGACTACCTTGCAAAACGTGACGCCGAATGGATGTCCCCCGTGTACAACGGAATGGGGCTCTCCGTCGGAGTCATATCTCCCTTCATGTCGGAAGAGGACCGTTTTGAGGCCTATCGCAGAGACATCACATACGGAACAAACAGTGAATTCGGCTTTGACTACCTTCGCGACAACATGGCGATACAGTCTGAACAGCAGGTTCAGCGCGGACATTTTTACTGCATAGTTGACGAAGTTGACTCCATTCTTATAGACGAAGCAAGAACACCTCTTATAATATCAGGCCCGTCGGAGGACGATACGGAGCCGTACCGTCTGGCTGACAGCGTTGCAAGGGAACTGCGCCGCGGAGAGGATTTTGAAGTAGAGGAAAAAGAGCGCAATCTTGCTTTGACCGAAGCAGGCATTGCCAAGGCGGAGCGGCTTATGAAGCTGCCGAACCTCTTCACCGATTTTGCAAACTCATCTCTTGCTCACAAAATAGTACAGTCTTTGAAGGCTCATCACCTTTTCCAGCGCGATGTTCACTACGTTGTGAAAGACG
>CAZBYL010000013.1:0-46808 GCA_964496275.1 uncultured Synergistaceae bacterium
GCTGATTTGGCTCTCTGGCCGCCCCTAGGGGCGGCTTTATAGGCAAAAGCAACGACACACCGTTTTTCAACGGTTTTCGCCCGCTGTTCTCATAAAATAGTAATGAGCAGTGAATATATACAAATCAGCAAAGGGGATGATCCTTCAACATGAACTCTGACTACAAAATCACCACACAACCCGATGACAACAGAAACTTTTGCACATGTCCCGACCTTGCTTGCCCCAACAATCCGGCGAATTCAATGTTGGGCTGTACTCCGTGTGTTGCGGTATGTCTAGCGAAAAATGAAATACCGTCATGTTTTTTTAGAAAACAGCAACCGAATATGGACAGAAAACAGGACTACTCGTTTGAAGGATTCGCAAAGTTCACGCTGAACAGCAAAAAATAATTCTTGAGCGCTCAATATCAAAACAGAAGCAAGCTATAATCGCGCCGCTTGCTTCTGTTTTTTTGCATTGGAAGATTATAAAATTCGGAGTATCAAATGGAGCCGAATTGTTTAACTCTGAGGAGGGCCTACACAGTTTATTTTACACTCTCCTGAGGAGTACCTGCCTTACTACTTGCTCTTTACATATGTATTGAGCGGTTTTACTCTGTAGGCGTTGTCTGCCATGTTGTTTGTCGTTACATATCCCGGAGCGCTGTCTATGAGCTGTGGAATTCTGTTTACGATTGTTGCGCATGTCAGTTCCACTGTGGCGGGACGGTTGACTACTACTGTTGATTCCGGTTCTCCGAAGAGTGTCCATTCGTTTTTGTCAAATTCTTCGGGAGCGTAGACTTTGCCTATGCATTCGGTTTCTATTGTTATGCCTTCCGCAGTCTCTGTCGTTACTATTGCAGACATTCCCGTTGCGTCTCCTGCTTTGACTGTCATTCCGAGAGTTTTTGATTCCAAGTCTTTCGGATATGTGCAGGGGATGCACTTTTGTGTCTGAGATGTGATGGTAAGCCCCAGTTTGTCACAGAGCCAGCCGTTTTGGTTCCACATGTATGAGGGGATGTAGTCTCCCTTTTCTACAAGCGCCTTTATTTCGTCTGATGACAGGTTGTTGTAGTTGCCTATTTCTTCTTCAAATTTGGCGATGGAGAGTCCGGCTCCGTGCCCTATTGCAAGCGCGATGCCGTAGTCTTCAACGTTGTAGCTGCTTGAACCGTGTATTTTTGTTATTGACGCCGACGAGCCTGCCAAGTTTGTGACCATTGTGCCCCAGAAAAGGTCGGGGTATCCTGAACCGCAGAGTGTGCAGCCGCCTTTTTTTGCGAGTTCATCAAGTTCTTTGGTGATGTCCGGGGACGAGTTCCACGGATAGAGGGCTTCTTCGCATGTTGAGATTGCGTTGACTCCGTTTTTGGCGCATACGGAGAAGGCTTCTTTCAGCTCTGCCATGGTGCTTCTTGTCGCTATTATGCAGACGTCCGGCTTGAGCTGTTTCATGATTTCGTCGGCCTTTGACGCTTCGGATATTGCCACACCGACTTCTTTCCCGCCTATGATGACGCTTACGTCTTTACCTATCACCGCAGGATTCATGTCGAACGCGGCTACAAGTTCGCAGCCCTTTTCCATTGCATACCGCATCAGATATGCGCTCATTTTACCGCAGCCATACTGTGCAACCTTGACTTTACGATCCATGTAAAACACCTCCGTTGTGTTGTTTGGTTCTGTATGAGGATATCATAAAGTTTGTTCCTAGTATAAAGTCAAGAGGGTATTGCTATTTTTTTCACAAAAAATTATCTATGCTCAAAACATGCGGCACAGAAGATTTGTGCAGCTGGTGTATCGAAAATTAGGTTTTTGCGCCTTTGCTTCTGATGGCGTTGATACGAAAACAGATGAGATCAGCACCGCTTGCACCGGCTTTGCTTATGGTTTGCTGTAATTTTTGAATTTAAGAATTTGGCATTACCGGTATTTGGATTTTGTAGAACATTTTTCTGCTTTCGACATCGAATACGGGAAAGTCTATTATTACTTCGCACACATAGTCACCGTTTACGGTGAAGCCTTTGTCCTTTATTTCGTTGAGCAGCCTTATCGCATTTTCTCTTTCATCGTCAAAGTTTTCCGAGCAGAGGCAGTAGTATGTTGTCGCAGGTAAAATTTCAAGTTTGTTTTCTATCTCCTCGTCGATGAAGAGGAATACCTCGTTTGCATAAAAATTGCCGGACAGAAGTTTGTCTTTTTTCATTATAGTGCCTACGTTGCAGAAGTATGTCATTGCGAGCTTTGAGTTTATCAAGTGCTCTTTAAGCTCTCGCAGCATGTATTCGTACCCTGCGAAGTCAGTTTCGAAAAAGTTGTTTTTTGACGCATATCTGTAAATTTTTCTCTCCGAGATGTATTCCAGGAACGGGAGTCCGTTTTTGGGGAGGGTTTCATATCTTTTGTAATTTTCCAATGTGCGTGTTACAGCGCGCTTGGAGCGCTCCAAATCCGCGATGGATTCGTCTATATAATTTTCCTGTCTTTTGAGAATGTCCTTTATTTCGGACGGGTTGTTTCTGTTGAGGTACTCTCCTATTTCACGCAGAGTCATGCCGTAGGCTTTCATGTACTGTATCATGTCAAGCCTTGCAGATTGTATGATGTGATAGTATCTGTAACCCGTGCTGCCGTCCTTTACAAACGGAGATAAAAGTCCCTCTCGGTCATACAGGCGCAGCGACTGTTCCGATATGTGATTCAGCTTTGCCATTTGTCCGATAGTAAGTTTTTGATAGTCCATAGATATCACCTCTGTAGGATTATAGCAGGAATAATGTTTTAATAAATCAATACTCATAATTTGTGATGCAAAAATAGTGTAAATTACATAGCAAAGGATATGCTTTCTGTGGTAAGTTAGAAACGTATATTTCGGAGGAGGTCGTTCACCACAATGGGTGACGGAGACAGTTGCCAATCTGATAATATAAACTTAGGACACAAGGCGCAGCCGCGTTCCCTGTTTGGGCGTGGGTGTGCTTTTTTTGTGTAAAATTTTGATTAGGAAGGGATAATACTTGGAAACTCATATTTTGTGGCTGATCTTCTTACAGGTGTTTCTGATTTTGCTCAACGCAGTGTTTGCCTGTGCAGAAATTGCCGTTATCTCAATAAATGATAACAGGCTTGCTTTGATGGCATCACAAGGAGATAAGAGGGCCGTGCGCCTTGCTGCCCTTACGAGTCAGCCGGCATCTTTTCTTGCCACAATTCAGGTTGCTATAACACTTTCGGGTTTCTTGGGAAGTGCGTTTGCCGCCGATAATTTTTCTGAAAAAATAGTTGACCTGCTTCTTAGGTGGGGTGTTCCGATATCTGCCGCGGCTCTCGATACCATATCGGTTATATTCATAACACTTGTGCTCTCTTATTTTACGCTTGTATTCGGAGAGCTTGTTCCTAAAAGACTTGCCATGAAAAACGCAGAGGCTTTGGCTCTTGCAATGTCCGCGCTCATCTATTGGATTGCGAAAGCCTTTGCTCCTCTTGTCTCTATGCTGACAATTTCGACAAACTCTATCCTGCGCCTTCTCGGAATAGATCCTAATTCCGAAGATAAGGAGGTCAGCGAGGAAGAGATACGAATGCTTGTTGATGTCGGCAGCGAAAAGGGTGTGATCGCTCCCGAGGAAAAAGAGATGATTCAGAATGTGTTTGAATTTGATGATCTGGAAGTCTCCGATTTCGCGACACACAGAACGGAAATAATTATGCTCTGGGCGGATGACCCCGATACGGAGTGGGAGAAGACAATATCCGAAAGCAGATACGCAAAGTATCCTGTTTGCGAAGAGACTGTGGACAATGTGGTAGGCGTGCTCAATACGAAAGATTATTTCAGACTTGACGATAAGAGGCGCGAGAATGTGATGAAACGTGCCGTAGTTTCTGCATTTTTTGTCCCCGAGAGTATTAAAGCCGATATTCTGTTCCGCCAAATGAAGCAGACCAGAAATCACTTTGCGGTGGTCCTCGATGAGTATGGCGGCATGACGGGAATAGTAACAATGAATGACCTTCTGGAGCAGCTTGTAGGGGATTTGGAAAACGAAGTATCAGCTCCGGATGATGCGGCTAAAATATTGAAACTCGATGCAGATACATGGTTTATCGACGGTTCTGCGCCTCTTCCCGACGTTGCGCGGCTTCTTGATGTTTCTCTGCCCGAGGATGAATATGACACGTTTGGCGGGATGGTGTTCGGAATGTATGAAAAGATTCCCGACGACGGAAGTGAATTTGAGACCGTTCTTGAGGGGCTTGACATAAAAGTTACGGAAATAAGGGATCATCGAATCAGAAGGGCGACTGTCACTGTTTTGTCAAAGTAAAATTTCTGTTTTTAATTATAAGAAAATCTCCGGCGCTCTTTATCCGCGCCGGAGATTTTTTATTCTATAAATCTTATAATATCAGCTATTTCTTTTCTGTTTTTGGGGCGTATCGCGTTATCCTCCGAATAACCGAGCGCGATGACTACGCGAACCGTCATGTCGGAAGGAATGTTGAGCAGCGCTTTTACCTTTGTATCGTCAAAAGTTCCCATTATGCAGGTTGAAAGTCCGAGCTCCTGTGCTTGGATAGTGATTGCCATTGCCGCAGCCCCCAAGTCGCCCTGAGCAAAAAACTTTGCTCCGTACGTTTCTTTTACGGCAGGCATAACCTTTGGTTCCGCATCTTCGCAGACTGCTATCATAACCGGCACGTTGTGTGAAAATTTATTGCCGCCGATCACCTGAAGCAGTTCCGAGAGTTGTGCTCTTGTTTCCGCTTTTGTAACAGCCACGAAACTCCACGGCTGACTGTTGCAGGCTGAAGGTGCAAGACGGGCTGCCTCTATGCACTGCATAATGAGCCCCTTTTCTACCGGCCTGTCCGTGTACGAACGGCAGCTGTGCCGAGCCAGCATCATCTCTTTAAAACTACTCATATCTTAATCTCTCCGTTCTTATGAATTTATAAATTGCGTCTTGTGATTATCCTAATATTTCCGCGATGGGCTTAAAAGGCTATATTGCGTAAAATGTAACTGTGTTGCCGAACATAGCTTACGTATAATAGTCAGCTAAGTTCTTTCAACAATATATGAAAAGGAGAGGTTTTTTATGAAAGCACAATTTTTGCATTTCAACTTCAATGTCCTTGATCTTGAAAAGAGTATGAAGTTCTACTCGGATGCTCTCGGTCTTAAGGAAGTATCGCGCAAAGAGGGCAATGGCTTTACTCTGGTCTACCTCGGAGACGGTGTGACAGGATTCGAGCTGGAGCTTACGCACATGCACGACAGAAAAGAGGCATATGATCTGGGTGAGTCGGAGTTTCACCTTGCATTCCGTGTTGATGAGTATGAAAAATACCACGAACTTCACGAAAAAATGGGGTGCATCTGCTATGAGAACAAAGAAATGGGACTTTATTTCATAGAGGATCCGGACGGCTATTGGCTTGAGATCCTTCCGGTGAGATAGCAACGCCTTGCCTTCCGACATCAATGAATATGAATTTTTTCACAAACTGCATATAATACCTATGTTATTAAATTAAAATTCATTGGTGTCGGATAATTGCAAAACTTGTAAGTCAGTTGATAGTTTGGATAAAACGTGTATAATTGATGTGTGGGGTGAAAAATTAGTAGAAAAGAGGTGAATTTTTGGGTTAGATTTCTATTTATTTAAAGTGTCTAACTTTGTACTTAATTTCGAAAAGGGGATGTTTTTGTATGGATGCACTTACTGCTCTTGTTGTTAAGGCTAACGGATTCATCTGGGGACTCTACTGTCTTATCCCTCTTCTTTGCGGTACCGGTCTTTATTTTACTTTCAAACTTAATTTTGTTCAGCTTCGTAAGTTCGGACGTGCGGTAAAACAGGTTTTCGGCGGAATTACAATTTTCGGAGAACGCGCCGGAGACGATGGTATGAGCTCATTCCAGGCTCTTGCTACTGCGGTTGCGGCTCAGGTCGGAACCGGAAACCTTGCCGGAGCTGCCACGGCCATCGCCATCGGCGGTCCCGGAGCTATCTTCTGGATGTGGATTGCCGCATTCTTCGGTATGGCTACAATCTTTGCCGAAGCTGTGCTTGCCCAGACATATAAGGTTAAGGATCCCAGAACGGGCAGCACTGTCGGAGGTCCTGCGTACTACATAGCCAACGGGCTCGGAAGCAAGGGGCTGGCCGCATTCTTCTCAGTGGCAATTATCATAGCTCTTGGTTTTATCGGAAACATGGTTCAGTCAAACTCCATCGCAGATGCTTTTAATAACGCGTTTGGCATCAATAAACTTATCGTTGGTGCAATAGTTGCGGCCATCGGCGGATTTGTGTTCTTCGGCGGCGTCGGACGTATTGCCTCCTTTACGGAAAAAATCGTTCCTATAATGGCAGCTCTCTATCTTCTTGGCGGACTTTATATTCTCATCGTATTTGCCGGCAACATTATTCCTGCATTTAAAATGGTTTTTGTCGGAGCATTCAACCCTGCGGCAGCTACGGGCGGACTTATCGGAGCCACAATGAAAGAGGCTATGCGTTACGGAGTTGCACGCGGACTCTTCTCCAATGAAGCCGGTATGGGTTCCACTCCTCACGCACACGCCATCGCCAAGGTAAACCACCCTGCGGAACAGGGACTTGTGGCAATTGTCGGAGTTTTTGTTGACACCTTCCTCGTGCTTAACATGACTGCGTTTGTAATATTTGTTACGGGCGCCATTGATGGCAAGACCAGCGGTATCGCTCTGACGCAGAAAGCATTTGAAATCGGACTCGGCGGTTTTGGACATCCCTTCATAGCCGTATGTATGTTCTTCTTCGCATTCTCAACGGTAATAGGCTGGTACTTCTTCGGAGAGCAGAATATAAAGTATCTCTTCGGTCCTTCCGCACTCACTCCCTACCGTGTGTTGGTCATGGCCTTTGTCTTCTTGGGTTCCGCTCTGAAGCTTGACCTTGTTTGGGAGCTTGCAGACTTCTTTAACGGAATAATGGTATTCCCGAACCTTATTGCTCTGATCGGGCTGAGCAAGGTTGTCGCGGAGTCACTAAAGAACTTTGATGAAGAGGGACGCCTGAAAACGAAGTAATAATAAAATACACTGTATACATATTGTGTAAGCAAGAGAGGAACGTTACAACGTTCCTCTCTTTTTGTATTTATAAACAAAAATATAATTAAATGTTCAAACAATATGTTCTTTTTATAAATATTACGTAATATTACCTGTTTTCAGGGGATTCTACTTTGGTGTTTCGGTTGTATAATCCGACTCAGAGTTAGTGTATTAAGACACAAGTTTGTGGGAGTATCGTTTAAGGGGGGAGCGCAGTCGGCTCAGAGAGTATATCAGGAAGCAGTTTTGCGTGTTATAGCATGTCTTTTATGATCTTTTGCAATAAGTTAATTTTTTATAAGATTGGAGATGCTTTTCGTGGATGAATTAACTGCTCTTGTTGTAAAGGCTAATGGGTTTATTTGGGGGCTTTACTGTCTGATTCCTCTTCTCTGCGGTACAGGTCTTTACTTTACTCTGCGTCTGAAATTTGTACAGGTTCGTAAGTTTGGCCTTGCACTTAAGTATACGTTCGGAGGTCTCAATTTGTTTGGCGAACGTGCCGGCAAGGATGGTATGAGCTCATTCCAGGCTTTTGCAACAGCTATCGCAGCTCAGGTCGGTACGGGAAACCTTGCCGGAGCCGCAACGGCTATCGCACTCGGCGGCCCCGGAGCCATTTTCTGGATGTGGCTGGCTGCATTCTGCGGCATGGCTACAATCTTTGCCGAAGCTGTACTTGCCCAGACATTCAAAACCAAAGACCCTGAAACCGGAAGCGTCGTCGGAGGTCCGGCTTTCTACATCGAAAAGGGGCTCGGAAGCAAGAAGCTTGCAATATTCTTCTCTGTCGCATTGATTATTGCCCTTGGATTTATCGGCAATATGGTTCAGTCAAACTCTATAGCTGACGCTTTCCATAACGCGTTCGGCATCAACAAACTTATCACCGGAGTTGTTATTGCCGGTATAGGCGGATTCGTCTTCTTCGGCGGACTGGGACGTATCGCGTCTCTTACAGAGAAGCTTGTCCCGATTATGGCTACGTTCTATCTTCTCGGCGGTCTTTACATCCTTGTAACTCACGCTGACCAGCTTATCCCCGCTTTCAAAATGATTTTTGTCGGAGCATTCAACCCCTCTGCGGCAACAGGCGGACTTATAGGCGCCGGAGTTAAAGAAGCAATGCGCTACGGAGTTGCACGCGGACTCTTCTCAAATGAAGCAGGTATGGGCTCCACACCGCACGCACACGCCGTTGCTAAGGTAAATCACCCTGCCGAACAGGGCTGCGTCGCTATCGCCAGCGTTTTCGTGGATACGTTCCTTGTCCTTAACATGACAGCGTTCGTTATCTTTGTAACAGGTGCAATCGATGGACATACATCAGGTATCACCCTTACGCAGAAGGCTTTCACAATAGGGCTCGGTTCATGGGGGCTTCCGTTTATCGCGGTATGTATGTTCTTCTTTGCATTCTCCACGGTTATCGGCTGGTACTTCTTCGGCGAACAGAATATTAAGTACCTCTTCGGGCAGAAAGGGCTTACTCCCTACAGAGTGCTTGTTATGTGCTTCGTCGTTCTTGGTTCTGCTCTGAAACTTGACCTTGTTTGGGAACTTGCCGACTTCTTCAACGGAATCATGGTCTTCCCGAACCTTCTTGCCCTTATCGGACTTAGCAAGATTGTCTCCAAAGCTCTTGATGACTTCGACGAGAAGGGGCAGCTTAAGGCCAGATAAGAATCTGATTTTTATATAAACAGAGTTGGGAGAGGCTTTTTAGCCTCTCCTTTTTTATTTGTGTTCTTGAATCTAAAATGCCTATATCTTTTCGCCCCATTCTATTTTATAACATTATAAATTTATCAATTATGGGAGATTATACACATTCTTCAAAGCACACTGTTCCGTTTCCCTCACAAAAACTGCGTGGACAGAATTAAGAAGCAGTGATATCTTTACAAGCTACAATATCTTGGCTTGTTTTTTTAAGTTTAGCGGGTTGGAGGAATGAACATGGACTTGTTTTGGAAGCTGAATGGAATCGTAAACGGAATAGTGTGGGGGCCGTGGATGCTCACTCTTTTGGTGGGAACAGGAGTTTGGTTTACGGTTATACTCGGGTTTCCCCAGATTCGTTATTTCGGCCTTATGCTGCGCGAGGTTGTAGGCAGGATACGTTCAAAGAGCGGAGAAGAGGGTAGTATATCTTCCTTTGCTGCAATGGCGACAGCACTTGCCGCCACAGTCGGAACAGGAAATATTGCCGGTGTGGCTACAGCTCTTCACCTTGGCGGACCCGGTGCGCTCGTGTGGATGCTTATATCAGCAGTTTTCGGAATGACTACGAAATTCTGCGAAGTGACTTTGGCAGTCAGATACAGAGAGAAAGACGCCAAAGGAGAATTCCGCGGCGGCACTATGTATATTCTTGAGAATGCTCTTGGCATGAGGTGGCTGGCTGTGATTTTTGCCCTATTTGCCTTCCTTGCTTCTTTCGGTATCGGAAATGCGGTGCAGGCGAATTCGACTTGCGAAGGTATCGCCATGGCGTTTGGCATACCTCATCTATATACTGCGCTTGTGCTTGCCGTTATTGTAGGTCTCGTTGTCTGGGGAGGGCTTACGAGAATAGCGACTGTAACGGTATATCTCGTTCCGTTTATGGCAATATTTTATATCGCGGGGGCGGTTGCCGTTGTGTTTCAGAATGCGTCAAACATTCCTTCCGCTGTATCAATGGCGTTTAGCTGTGCCTTCGGAGATCCCCAGGCTCTTCCCGGTGCGCTTGCCGGTTGGGCTGTCAAATCAGCCATCACACGCGGCATAGCTCGCGGAGTGTTCTCCAATGAAGCAGGTCTCGGTTCCGCCCCGATGGTTCACTGCACGGCTAAGGTTGACCACCCTGTACGTCAGGGTCTTTACGGACTTTTTGAAGTTTTTACAGATACAATTGTTATATGCACTCTTACCGCGATGACCATTCTTGTCACGGGAGTTGTTACCGGTGAGCCTGAGCTTACAGGCTCGCAGCTTACTCTGGCTGCCTTCAGCAATACGCTCGGCGCTTCCGGAACGATGATACTCTCTCTTGGATTGTCACTATTTGCACTGTCAACAATACTCGGCTGGTACTGGTATTCCGAAACGGCGTTGGTGTATCTGTGCAAAAGCCATATTCTTGTAAAGCCTCTGAAATTCTTCTGGGTAATTCTTGTTGTTTTGGGCGGCTGGGGAGGTGCGGGAGTCCTCAATAACCTTTGGGACCTTTCCGACACTCTAAACGGCCTTATGGCAGTGCCGAACCTTATTGGGCTTCTCCTGTTGAGCAAGGAGCTTCGCAGACTTGTTAAGGACTTTGACAGCAAGATAAAATCCGGTGAACTGAAAAAATAGCGTAAACATGTACCATCTCAGCCACATAAGGAGTAGAATGGTCTGCATGGGTCGGTTGGCTCATGCAGATATTTTAATTCGGAGGGGCAGTGGTTTTTGATGGCGGACAAGAAAAAACTGGGTTCTTTCATAGACAACAAAGCATCGTCCTACACAGAACTGAGCGATAAAATCTGGGAGTTCGCCGAAACACGATTTTCACTGGCAAGGTCTGCCGACGTGCAGTGTGATTTTTTGGAGAAAGAGGGTTTCTCCGTAACACGCGGTGCGGCCGGCATGGATGATGCCATTGTTGCCGAGTTCGGAAGCGGGCTTCCCATTATAGGATTTCTCGGAGAATATGACGCACTGCCCAAACTTAGCCAGGTATCGGGAGTTTTTGAAAAAACTCCGCTTGTGCCGGATGCCCCGGGACATGGATGCGGACATAACCTTCTCGGCATAGGCGACCTTGCCGCGGCATGTGCGGTAAAGGAGTTTATGGTACGGGAAAAAATTAAAGGCACTGTGCGATACTATGGCTGCCCCGCGGAAGAGAGCGGCTGCGGAAAAACATATATGGCTCGCGAAGGTCTGTTTGACGGTGTCGATGCCTTTATAACGTGGCATCCGATGAATGAGCTTCGTGTATGGAGTTTCAGCACGCTTGCCAATTACCAAGTCTGTTTTGAATTTAAAGGAAGAAGCGCACACGCAGCCGCGGCTCCAGAGCATGGCAGGAGCGCGCTTGATGCCGCAGAACTTATGAATGTAGGCGTGAATTATTTACGGGAGCACATCATTCAGGAGGCGCGTGTGCATTATGCCTATCTTGATACCGGCGGACAATCTCCGAATGTAGTTCAGCCCTATGCAAAGCTTCTTTACTTCATACGTGCGCCCAAATCCTCACAGGTTGCCGAGATATTTGCCCGTGTTCTTAAAATCGCCGAAGGCGCGGCATTGATGACCGAAACGGAAATGAAAATGTCATGGGATGCGTCGTGTGCAGAATTTTTGCCTAACGATGTCTTAGGCAGGGCAATGCACAAAAACATGGAAGAACTTGGAGCTATTGAATATAACGCCGAAGAAACGGCTTTTGCAAAACGCTATGTCGATGCCCTTCCGCCGGAAGCGGCGGCGGGCGCAGCTTCCGTCATAAAAAAATGTTTCAGAGAGCTTGGTGAGGATAAAATTGCCGAGCTTATCAAAAAGCCTATAATAGGGGATATTTTCCCATACGAAGTGATTGATAAACCTATATCGGGTTCATCCGATGTCGGTGATGCAAGTTGGATTGCGCCGACCGCGATGTTCACGACTCCGACATATCCGGTTGGCACCGTTTGCCATTCGTGGCAGTACGTTGCGTGCGGAAAATCCAAAATGGCTCACAATTCCATGCTCTACGCCGCTAAAGTCCTTGCTATGACAGCTATTGACATACTTACCTTGCCCGAACTCCTAAAACAGGCCAAGAAAGAGCACAAGGATACGCTCGGCGGCGAAAAATATGTCTGCCCGATACCCAAAGAGGTACTTCCTGGGCAGAAACAGTAGGGATATATAATTTCCACTACCGTAAAAGAATCCCTTGCTCTGGATTCGTTCAAAGATTTTGTCGTTCTGGCCGGATTCAACGGGCTGAACCGAAATATAACTACCACAACTTTTATGGAGGCTCCCGACTCGTGGAAGTGGGCGCGCGGAGGGGAATTTGTAATCACACTCGCGTACTCATTTCAGAGTGAGGAGGGGCTGTATTGTGTGGTGAGCGCGCTCATTGAGCGCGGAGCCGCGTGTATCGGGCTGAAAACCGACAGGTATATCAAGAAGATACCTCAGTCTGTGCTGGATCTTGCGAATGCCAATGATTTTCCTATAATACACATTCCAAACCATGTGCCCTTTGCTGACATAATACATCCTGTTCAGGCGTTGGTGCTGCATGACCAGGCTCGCCTTCTCAGGTATTCCGAGAACGTCCGCCACACCTTTTTTGACCTTAGCGTAAATGGAGCGGAGATAGACGAAATACTCCACACTCTTGTCGGTTTTACGCACTGCAGTTTGGCATTTATGGACACGACCATGGATGTAAAGCATATAGCGACAGATGTATCCCGCAAATTGGAAGATGCGCTGGATACTCAGCCTCTGCACCAGGTTTTGGCCGCATTTACTCATGAAGATATATCCATAGAAGGAAAACTTCTAGGCTACCTTATCCTCGACACGGAAGAATCAACACTTAAAGACAAATGGACAGAGATTCCAATAAATCAGGCCAAGGGCTCTCTGTTGCTGTATCTTCAGCGGCGCAATGCTCAAAACCAGGTGGAAAACAGATACAGAAGCGAGTTTGTTCAGGACCTTCTTTCTCATAACATCAGAATGGAGAGAGAAGTATGGAACAGAGCAAGAATATTTAACTGGGATCTGACAGGCCCTCAGCGTGTTGTGGTCGTTGATATAGACAACTACAAAAGCCGGCTGACAAGATCCATAGAAGAGGGCAGAGGCGCTCTCAGCCTTGAAAATACTAAGACGCGCATATACTCCGTCGTTAAGCTCTTTATGTCTACGCTCGGCGACAGATATCCATATTCCGAACTCAGCGACTCTATTGTCTACATCTTCCCCTCCGTGATACAGGACAAAGATGACGGCATAGATGCTGAGTTAAAAGATATTCTTCCGAAAATGATGGAGAAAATAAAAGAAGAGACGGATTTTACCGTTACTGTCGGGATAGGAAACCCCTGTGAAAATATTTTTACTTGCTACAGCAGTTACGCTCAGGCTCAGGAAGGCCTTGAACTCATGAGAGAGGATACGGGCGGAGACGTGATAGCAAGGTGGCATGAGATGGGAATATACAAACTGCTGCACAGCCTTAAAGACAATTCAGATGCGGATGAATTTGTGCAGCAGTATCTGGGGCCTCTCATGTGTGACGAACACAACCACGTACTTCTGAACACGCTCTTCTCGCTGGTAGACAACAACTGGAATATAAAAAAGACATCTGACGCACTTGCCGTTCACTACAACACGATGAAATATCGCTGCGGGAAAATATTTGACGTGCTTGGTATAGACACGGCTCTGAGCGAGGACAGACTTAACATTATGATTGCAACAAAGCTTTACAGAATGGCGAAACGACGCAGGTAGATTTTTGATGTGTGCTGTCACACAAAAGTGGCGGCACATATTTTGTCGTATTAGTACAAAAAATATAAAAAAAATTATACCCTCAGCCAATTTTATTCTCACTTTATCTACAAAACCAACCTACTGGCCAACAAAAAATCAAATTCTTTGTATCTATAAGACAATGTAATGTCCAATTAGATGGTATATGATTTGTGCGTTGGCCACATATGCTATCGGCGCGCATGTGTGTCCGGCTTAATAAAATCAACCAAGGAGGTTGTGTTATGAGTGAAATTCTTGCAATTGCTAACTCAACAATGATTTGGCTGTTGTGCGGTGTAACGGTAATTGTGTCCTTGATTCAGGCTTTGCTCTACACAAGGATGGCAAAGAAAACAGCAGTTGAGGCGAACATACCGGAAAGCGTCACGAAAGTTGCGTTCCGCGTTGGTCTTGTTTCTGCGGTGGGTCCCGCAATAGGTGTCTTTATTGTTATGGTTGGTCTTATGGCAGCAATCGGTTCTCCTATGGCATGGCTTCGTCTTTCAATTATAGGAGCTGCAGCTACTGAACTTACTGCGGCTACAGTCGGAGCCACGGCAGCCGGTGTTACTCTCGGTGGTCCTGACTACACACTCACGGTTCTGGCAGTTTCTTGGTTCACAATGGCTCTCAACGGTGCCGGCTGGCTCATCTTCACAGGGCTCTTCTCGCCGAGCCTTGAAAAGCTCAGAGAAAAGGCAAGCGGCGGAGACATCAAGTGGCTTGCGGTGCTGAGCGGAGCCGCATCGCTCGGTATATTCGGATACCTGAACCAGTCTGAAATAAGGAAGGGAACGGGCAACATGCTCGCTTCTGTCGGCGGAGCCCTCTGCATGGTGTTTCTGATTAAGTTTATCACCCCCAAATACCCCAAGCTCGTTGAGTATTCTCTCGGAATAGCAATGCTCTTCGGCATGGCCTGCGCGGTCGTCTACGACGTGTCGTTCGGTAAGTAAGGCAAATTGGGAATAACAGAAGGAGACTTGACTATGACTAATAATAACAATCTGCATGCCGAATGGAATAAGAAATGTATAAGAATAGGCGCCCCCACAAACCTGCTTGCCGCATTTACCAGCTTCCTTCCCGTGCTTTGGCTCTGCTATACATACAATTGCTGGCCTGAAACAGCCGTAATCCTCAAAGCATGGGGAATGATAGTGGTTCTCTTCGGAGCCTTCTACTTTGTCGAGCCGCTCTCATACTACTCTGTGCTCGGACTTTCCGGAACATACCTTTCGTTCCTTTCCGGCAACATAGGAAACATGCGTGTGCCATGCGCCGCAATCGCGCTTGAAGCGACAAACAGCGAAACAGGAACTCTTCAGGCAGAAATAGCCGCTACGGTAGGAATTTGCGGTTCTATCGTCACAAACCTGTTCTTCGTTTTGCTTGCAGCTATAGTAGGCTCCAGTATTGTCGCAATGCTGCCGCCTGTTGTTGCCACCGCGTTTGTAAAATATGCTGCCGGCGCGATATTCGGCGGTACGTTCGGAAACTTTGCCATTAAATACCCGAAAGTCGCTGTTTTCTCCCTTGGCATTCCGCTTTTCTTTGCTGTTGTCTTCAAGCTCCCTGCGTACATGCTTATAATTCTCGCGGTATTCGGTTCCATCGCGGTCGGCAGATTCTTCTACACAAGAGAGCATAAGAAGTAAAAATTAGATTCTAACGAAGAGGTGTAATATTATGTGGAATGAGTGTAAGGATCTCCAGAATTACGTCGTCGAAAAAAGAAGAGCTCTCCACGCAATCCCGGAACTCGGAACGGATCTTCCCGAAACGCAGGCTTATGTTTGCGCTGAACTTGATAAACTCGGAATAAGCTACAGACTCGGTACGGAAGATTCCTCCATAGTCGCCCTCATAGAAGGAGGGCACCCCGGTAAGGTCGTTGCTCTCCGCAGTGACATGGATGCGCTTCCAATCAAAGAGGATACGGGACTGCCCTTTGCATCAAAGCATGATGGAAAAATGCATGCCTGCGGACATGATGCTCACATGGCGATGCTCCTCGGTGCGGCAAAGATTCTTTCCGAAAACAAGGCTGAGCTTTGCGGTACGGTGAAACTTCTTTTCCAGACCGCTGAAGAGCTTGCCACCGGATCCCGCATAATGATAAAAGACGGAGCTATGCACAATCCCGAGGTTGATGCCGTATTCGGAATGCACATCGGATCGATACTTGACCCCAATATCCCTTCAGGAACACTTGTTGTTACTCCTGGGTGCAGCATGGCGTCCTACGACAGATTCATCCTGCGCGTCAAGGGAAAAGGATGCCACGGTTCATCCCCCGAAAAAGGTGTTGACCCCATCGTTATAGCCGCCAACGTCATACTTGCTCTTGAAAATATCAATTCCAGAGAAGTTGCGGCTACTTGCCCTGCAGTAGTGACTATCGGCATGATTAACGCCGGATTTGCTTTCAACGTTATCCCCGGAGAGGTTGTACTCGAAGGAACGACAAGAGCTCTTGACGAAGGTGTTCGTCAGTACCTTGCAAAACGTATAGAAGAGGTATCGGCCGGTGTTGCGAACGCATACCGAGGCTCATGCGAAATGGAAATGGTTTGGGGTGCCGCGCCTGTTGTCAATGATCCGGAAATGGCTGCTTTTGCCGCAGAGTCTGCTGCAAAAGTTCTGGGTAAAGAGAATGTAGTCACTTCAAGACCCGCTCCTAATATGGGCGGCGAAGACTTTGCCTACTTCTTGGTTGAGAAGAAGGGTGCTTACATGTTCCTCTCATCCTCTAACCCCGATAAGGGAACAAACGTCCCTCACCATAATGCCAAATTTAACATTGATGAAGATGTCCTATCTTCCGGCTCAAAAGTATTTGTATCGCTGGTTAAGGATTATCTTGGTACGAAGTAATACGATATTTGCGGCAATAATAAAACCGGCGCTCGTTATGAGCGCCGGTTTGTTATTTGTATTTGGAGCTTTTATCTGTTCTTGCTTCTATGCCATTGCGATTAGGTCTGTCAGAAGTGCCTGCCCCGTCTCTTTTCTGCCAGCTCCGGGGCCCGTCAACGTTACGTCTCCGAGATAATCTGTTGTTATTGTTATTGCATTGGTCGCTTCGTTTATAGTTGCAAGCGGGTGAGAGAAGGGAATGTCTTTAGGGACGACATACGCCCTAAATCCATCGGCACTATCCTCAATTCCCGCTATGAGCTTAACTTTAAAGCCTGCATCTTTGGCGGATTTTATCTTTTCGGGTGTTATCTCCGTTATGCCTATACGCTCTATATCCGATGTGTCTATCTTTTTGCCAAAAAATATCTCAGACATTATGGATACCTTAACCGCGGCATCCCAGCCCTCTACGTCACCAGACGGATCTGCCTCGGCATAGCCCTTTGCCTGTGCTTCTTCGAGAGCCTCGGCATATGTCTTTCCCTCTTCCATTCTCGTGAGCATAAAGTTTGTCGTGCCGTTGAGAATACCCTCGATTTTCTGCACCGTGCATCCCGCCATACCGCGCACCACCATCTCAATGAGAGGTGTTCCGCTCATAACGGTTCCTTCACAGCGAATCTTAGCTCCGTTTGCTTTGGCAAGTTCCTTAAGTTCCTCGTATGCGAGGGAGATAGGACCCTTATTTGTCGTTGTAACGCTCACGCCCTTTGTAAGCGCTGTCCTTAGATGCGTAAGGCCTGGTTCGCCTGTTACTCTGTCTGTGGGTGTGGCCTCTGCCAGCATTGTGGCCTGTGATATATCCAGCAGCTCCGCAAACGTCCCATTTTTTTGAGGCAGCTTTGCGAAAGAACGGTCCTCTCTTATGCAGCGCAGAAGCTCTCCTAAATCAAGACCATCCGGGTTTGCGACCGTTCCCTTCATTAAGTCGGTGACCAGTGTCACTTCAAATTTAAATCCATACGTGTCTTCAAGAACAGTGCGTTTCTCATGCAATATTTCAAGAAGTGCGGTCCCTACGTTTCCGCATCCGGCAAGCGCAATTTTGTTAATCATCAGTCAAACCTCCTGTTTGTGATCTTGTACACATATATTTTGTGATAAAATAAAAAAAAATTTCAAAAATATGATGTGAAAGTATAACACAACTTTCCACAAAAAAGAGACCATATCTCTTTTTTAGAAGAAATATGGTCCCATTTTGTGATTTTTTCGTAAAAATCGAATTATTTGCTAAAGCGCCTTCTCTTCGGACGATCTCCATCCCTTTCGGGTTTGCGGTCTCTATGGAAAGATCTGCCCTCTCCGCCGTGGTATCCTCCGTCTCTGCTCTCACGGCGTTCGCCGCCGCTTTCGATGGGGCGCACAGATGATGTGTTCAGCCCTTCACGTGCGAGACGTTCCTTGCGTGAATCAAAGAGTGCAGCACCCTTTGATGATAACTCTACAGTGGCGCTGTTATCGCGAAGTTTGATGTTTCCTACGTCTTCACGTCCTATGCCTATGCAGCGGCAGACCATACCGAGAAGCGGACCGACTTCCCATCCGTCTGCGCGTCCTTCTGTGAACTGAACCGCGATACCGCCGCCCATCTCAGGACGCTGGAATCGGTCTTTCTTCTGTGCTCCGGAAGCGCCTTTATCTCCGAACCGTCCCTGTCGCTGCTGAGAGCCGCTCTCTTTGCGTCCTTTGTCGCGGCTCATCTCAAGAGAGACGTCTTCACGTATAGAGTAGCCGGAAGGCTGATCTCCGTAAGCCTTTGTAAGAAGGCCGGAAATAAGCATTACTGCCTCTTCTCTCCCCATAAGTTCTTCTGCCCATGAAAGGAACTGATCTGACTCAAGTGCATGGTCAAGTATTGTCTTTTCAAAACGGACTCTTGCCTGACCCTCTATCTCGTCCGCATCGGGGGCGGGAATCCATTCCATCTTCATTTTTGAACCCGCATTCTGAGCCATAAACTTAAACTGGCGGGCTTCACGTGCCGTAAGCAGAAGCATATTGCTTCCTTCGTGCCCCGCGCGCCCCGTACGGCCGCTGCGGTGAACGAAAGATTCGAGATTCTGAGGAAGTCCGAACTGTATAACATGGCTTACAGCATCGATGTCAAGACCACGTGCTGCAACGTCGGTTGCAACAAGAATAGAAACTCTGCCGCCGCGAAGAGCTCCGAGCGCACTGTTTCTCTCACGCTGGCTCATATCTCCGTGTATTGCCGTTGCGCGGAAGCCTATATCACAGAGTTTGTCCGCTATCTCCTGTGTCTCCGCTCTGGTTCCGCAAAAGAGAAGCGCACGGCTCGGGTCTTCCCATATAAGGACGTTGGTAAGCCCCTCAAAGCGTCTACGTGATGGAATTATATATGTCTTCTGTGTAATATCTTCATGTGTTGTAATGTCGGTGACAAGCGATATCTTCTTGGGTGCGTCCAAATAACGCTTTGCCAGGGAGAGTACTTCGGGCGGCATTGTGGCGGAGAATAGCCACGTTCTTTCCGCGTGAGGCATAGCTTCCAGTATGGCTTCCATCTCATCGCGGAAACCCATATCCAGCATGTGGTCACCTTCATCGAGAACGATGCTGGATATAGCATCTCCCTTGAATGTGCCGCGTCTTATGTGGTCAAGCAGCCTTCCCGGTGTTCCGACTACAACGTTGGCTCCGTCTCTGAGTGAGCGTATCTGGCGTTCCATATCCAAACCGCCGACAAGAGTCGCAACTCTGACGCCGCAGTTTGCTCCGACCCATGCAAATTCGCGTGCGGTCTGCTGTGCGAGTTCGCGAGTCGGCGAAAGTACGATTATCTGGGGTTCTCTGAGTTTTGTGTCCATAATGTTGATAAGCGGAAGTGCAAAAGCCAAGGTCTTTCCGGAACCTGTTCTTGCCTGGACGATTACGTCTGAGTCGATAAGAGTCTCATCTTCAAGCACCCTGACCTGAACTGGCATGGGTGTTTCAAAGCCCTTTTTCTCCAGAGCGCTGATAAGCTCCGGACGCAGATTAAAATCCGCGAATTTTACGGTTAAATCTTGTGTCATATTGGAATTCCTCCCCAAGTTTACGCCGTTGCACGAAATCCCTACGTGTGGCGCAACCCGGTAAGGCGATCGTATTTCTCCCATTGAAGCAAGCCGCGATAAGCGGAAGGGTGTTTATATGCAACAGCGACGGCTCATGTGAGCCAAATTAGTCGGACAAACTATCCGACCGCAGATTATTCTGCGATCGATAGATTATCCATGATATATAAAAAAAGTCAAGGGACGAATAACTTATAGTGAAATTCAGAACTGCCGTTTTCAAAAAAATATGATGCAATAAATAAATTTTTGACATACTGCCTCATAAGAGACTATTATTATACGTAAACGCGATCAGCACTACGGAAGGAAGTTATTACAATGACAGGACCCCAACTCTTAAGCGTACAGGAACTCAAAAAACTTACTCCTAACGTGGCATTCAAATCAATTTTTGTGGTTACGTCCCTATTCCAGAAGAACGATAAAAACGGAAAGCCTTACTATGAAATATCCGTATCCGACTCTACCGGTGTGATAGACGCGAAAATTTGGTCTGACGCCGCCTGGTTTGGCAGATCCGATGCCGACATTGAAATAGGTGCACCCTCAAAGAAACTTCCCGATGAAGACATAAAAAAGCTCGTAGGCTGCACCCTTGGTATTGACGGCAAAACAGCCGAATACAGAGGGCAGCTTCAGTTCAACTTCAACAAGCTCACACTTCTTAATCAGGATAAATTTCCTGCGGCACAGTATCTGCCCAGATCTCCTATAGCGATAGATTCCATGATTGCAAGATATGAAGGGCTCGTCTCTTCGTGCAGACCTGAAATTTCCTCATTTCTGAAGTTTGTGTTCAGTGGGGGAATATGGAAAGACTTCCGTGATTGGCCCGCTGCGGTAAGCCACCACCATGCCTACGCAAACGGACTCATCGAACACACTCTCTCCGTTGCGGACTGTGCAAAATCAATGGCAGACTCAATGGTTCGGTCGGGCTACGATGTCGATGTTGACGTTGTAGTTGCCGGAGCTCTTCTGCACGATATAGGCAAACTAGACTCATACAGGATGCAGTCTGTCCCGGAAATGACGCTGGAAGGTGCCGTAATCGACCATGTCGCTCAAGGTTATCTCAAGTTTATGCAGTTGGCTGAAAAAGCAGGACTTGACGAGAAACTGAAACTTCACCTTGCGCACATACTTTTAAGCCACCACGGACAGAGGGAATACGGTTCTCCCGTAGTGCCTGCGACTCCCGAAGCGATGATAGTGTCATCGGCAGACGAACTTGACTTCCGCATGTTCTGTTGGAATGACTCTGTAAAAGACCTCACGGAAGATCAGCCGATATCGCAGTGGCACAACGGGACTGGACGCAGATTCTGGAACAGGTAGGAGGTCTTGCCTCACAATGCCGAAAGAATTTTACATAACCAAAGATCAGGCAGGACGACGCGCAGACAGGCTCATTCGCACGATGTGGCCTCAAATCCCTCTGGGTGCGATAATGAAAGCTATCCGCAAAGGGGAAGTGCGTCTTGATGCAAAGAAAATATCGGCAGACACCAGACTTGATGAAGGAGCATTTTTGCAGGTGCCGTGGAATGACGAAGCACCGCAGGGAGCCGCAGCAGAGCTACACCGCTCTGAGAAAAAATATCCCGCTCTGGAAACGCTATACAAAGACGAATATCTATGGGCGGTTAATAAACCGGCTGGACTTCTGACCCAGCCGGACACAAAGGGCGGAGACTCTCTGATAACCAGAGCTCTGGCAGAACTTAATTGGTTAAGAACCGATTTTCGCCCCTCTACGGTTCAGCGGCTGGACAGGAATACCTCGGGAGTTATTCTCGTGGCACTTTGCGGTTCGGCTCAGAGGCTTCTCTCGGACCTCATAAGAGATAGGAAGATAAAAAAAATATACCGTGCGGTTGTAGCGGGTGAGATTGATATGAGTGGGGAAGTGACTCTTCCCCTGCTGAAAGATCCGGAAAGCAACACTGTTTGTGTCGATAAAAACGGACAAAATGCCGTTACAAGGTACAAACGGCTTGCATTTGACGGAAAAATCAGTACAGTAGAGATAGAGCTCATTACAGGACGCTCGCACCAGGCAAGAGTTCACATGGCGGCATTGGGACACCCAATAATCGGGGATACAAAGTATGGTGACGGCAAATGGGCAAAACGCACGCTGCTTCACGCATACGCGGTCTCGTTTCCCGATAACGAGGCTCTCCCGGAAGAACTGCGACTCAAAAAAATAACAGCCCCAATACCTCACGATATGGAAAGCTTTTTTGAACCGCGCGGACGGAATTAAACACAAAAAATCGGCAGATTGCAGCGGTACTTGCCAGTATCGTAACTCTCTGCTATTATACCTCTGCCCATCACACGGACCTGCGCAGTGCGTCGCGGCCTGAGTCTTGGGAATATCGAGCGTAATAGGCTCAGACAGGAGTGATCTTTGATGATCGTAAAAGAAAAGAAACAGGCTCTTATTGAAGAATTTAAGGTACACGGAGCAGACACAGGTTCCACAGAAGTTCAGGTTGCAATACTCACAGCTCGTATCCGCGAACTGACAGACCACATGCGCGTGCACAAGAAGGACTTCCACTCACGCCGCGGACTTCTCATCATGGTCGGTAAGCGCCGCAAACTTCTCCAGTATCTTAAAGACAGAGATTTTGCCCGCTATCAGTCACTGATACAGCGTCTTGGACTCCGCCACTAATTAAATCTCGGGGCTATACGCGCCACTAGCTTAGCAACATTCGAAATCCTCTCCTCGACGTATGAAAATACGCCTTCGGAGGGGATTTTTTCATGCTGTGTCGCTATTGGCACGTCTAGCCCCGAGATTTTTCTTGGGTGGGGGGAGTTTCAGGGGCAAGTGCAGGCTCGGCGTTTGGGGATATGCCGTTGGCGATGAGTTTTTTTGATTGGAGAATTTTTTTCTTGTTTCTGTTTATACTTTAGCTATTTTCTTTATTTTGTGATATCCTTCTTAGGTTGAAGACAGATAATAGGAGGAAAATAAGATGAAACAAGTTTTTGAACTTGAGCTTTATGGGAAAAAGATGTCGTTCGAGATGGGACGCATCGCGAAACAGGCGAATGCGGCTTTTCTTGCGCAGCATGGTAATACTGCGGTTCTTGTAACTGCCGTGCTTGCCGAGAAGGCCAGAGAAGGGTTGGATTTCTTCCCGCTTCTCGTTGATTTTGAAGAGAGATATTACGCTGCCGGAAAAGTTCCCGGCGGTTTCATAAAGCGTGAAGGCCGTCCTTCCGAATCCGCAATACTGAGCGGAAGAATGGTAGACCGTTCCATACGTTCGCTTTTTGAGGACTGGATGAGAAACGATGTTCACGTGGTCGCGACTGTAATGTCTGTTGACCAGGCTAATCCCGCCAATATACTTGCGATAAACGGAGCTTCACTTGCCCTTTCTGTATCGGATATTCCTTGGAATGGGCCCATCGGTGCGGTTCGTATCGGCTGCCTTGACGGCAATCTTGTAGTGAACCCCGATGAGGCTGATATGCCGAACAGCACGCTTGACCTTGTCGTAGCTGGACACAGAGGCGGAGTCACGATGGTCGAAGCCGGTGCTCAGGAAGTTTCCGAGACACTTCTTGTCGATGCTATGGAACTTGCAAACGATGCAATACGCCAGATAGTTGATTTCATAGACGAAGTTCGTGCCAAAGTAGGAAAAGAAAAGGTTCAGCTCCCAGCTCCCGCGGTGTTTCCCGAGATAGACTCATGGATGCAGAGCGAAGTGTACGGCGACATCTATAATGCTGTTCAGATTCACGGTAAACAGGAGCGCGGTGCTGCAATAGGTGCGGCTCAGGCAAAGACCGAGGCGCAGTTTGCGGAGAGCAATCCCGGCTCTGAAAAGTATATAGCCATGAAGATGGATGAAATGGTGAAGGGCTGCGTGAGAAAGCTTCTCCTTGATGAAAAGCGCCGCTCCGATGGACGCGCAATGGATGAGCTTCGCAAAATAACCTGTGAGGTCGATATTCTGCCTATGACTCACGGTTCGGCACTCTTTACACGCGGAGAGACACAGTCACTTGGTGTTACGACGCTCGGAATGATGGGAACGGATGACCAGGTTCTCGACGGACTAAAATTGGACGAGCCCTCAAAAAGATTTATCCTCCACTACAATTTCCCACCCTACTCGGTAGGTGAAGTTCGTCCGATGCGCGGCCCAGGCCGCCGTGAGATAGGTCACGGCGCTCTTGCCGAAAGGGCTCTGCGCCCGCTTTTCCCTGCGCAGGAAGATTTTCCGTACGTTGTGCGTCAGGTATCCGATATTCTTGAATCAAACGGTTCCAGCTCGATGGCGAGCGTTTGCAGCGGAAGCCTCGCTATGATGGCTGCCGGTGTTCCGATCAAAAAATCTGTTGCCGGTATTGCCATGGGACTTATCGCAGATAACGGCAAGTTCGGAATACTTACGGACATTCAGGGCCTTGAGGACCATTACGGAGACATGGACTTTAAAGTTGCCGGCACAAGAGACGGCGTAACCGCTTTGCAGATGGACAACAAAGCCGGCGGAATAACAAGAGAGATACTCACACAGGCTCTCGAGCAGGCAAAGAAGGGACGCATGCAGATACTTGATATTATGGAAGCCGCAATACCCGCTGCCCGCCCCAACCTTGCTTCTACGGCTCCTAAAATCATCACAATAAATATCGACCCGGAAAAGATCCGCGATATCATAGGGCCGGGCGGCAAGATGATTCGCTCTATCGTACAGCGCACGGGAGCGAAGATAGATGTTGAGGACAGCGGACGAGTATACATTGCTGCTGTCAACGATGAATCAGCCAAGGCCGCTGTCAAGATAATATCCGACCTCGTGAGAGAAGTGCAGGCGGGGGAGACCTTTGTCGGTACAGTGACCAGGATGCTTGCATTCGGTGTGTTCGTAGAAGTTCTTCCCGGCAAAGAGGGTCTGCTCCACGTCAGTGAAGTGAGCGGATATCATGTGCCGAAGCTTGAAGATGCTTTTGAAATAGGGGATAAGGTCCTCGTGACGGTAAAAGAAATAGATGATATGCACAGAGTTAACTTAAGCCGCAAGCGTATACTTGACCGTCTGGATGACCTTGCAAAAGATCCGGAATTCGCCGAGCAGGTTCTTGTCGAGAGGGCGCGCGAAGAGAGATATTCGCTCTTCCCGAAGAGTGAAGGCGGGGCAAGACGTGAAGGCGGCCCGAGACGTGACGACGGCGACAGACCCAAGAGAGATTTTGGCGGAGACAGAGACAGGGCAGGAGAGCGCCGTCCTGCACGCCGCTTTGAGCGCGAACGCAAGAACTAATATCATGGAAAAGATCATAGTCAAGGTTAAAGCTGCCGAAGGAATAACACTTCCTGCATACGCGACGGAAGGTTCCTCCGGGATGGACATCAGAGCCTGTGAATCCGCAGTCATAAAAGCCGGTGACAGGGGCTGTGTCGCTACCGGTCTGTTTCTTGAAATGCCACTCGGCTGTGAAGCTCAGATACGCCCGCGCAGCGGTCTTGCGTTTAAGAATGGTGTTACGGTTCTTAATACTCCGGGCACGATTGATTCCGATTACAGAGGTGAAATCAAAGTTATCCTCATAAATCTTGGGAGAGAAGATTTCGTTGTCGAACCTGGAGACAGAATTGCTCAGATGGTTTTTGCTTCAGTTACAAGGGTGGAACTTGAGCGTTCCGATGAACTTGAGGATACTCTGCGTTCCGACGGTGGGTTTGGCAGTACTGGCCGTAAGTAATCCCGTTATACGCCGTTGGCCTTATCGCCCTTGACAAAGGGTGTGACCGGTAGTATAAACTCTTTGAATTGACTGAATATTTTTAGTGCAATGATGGGGAGAGTAGAGAGCACCCTCGTACAACAGAGAGAAAATCCCGCTTATGCGGTGCTGGAAGATTTTCGGTACAGGCCTTTTGAAGACCACCTCGGAGCGGGCATCGAAGCCATACGGATAAGGTGTCAGGGTGCGCCCTTTACAGCGCGCTGAGGGTCTGCTGATGCGGACCGAATTGGAGTGGAACCGCGGATATGTGCCGCCTCCTGATTTATTTCAGGGGGCGGTTTTTTTATCTTACAAAGGAGGTTATCTTATGGCACGTTTTTCAACACCGGAAGGAAAGAGTTATGAAGCTGAGAGCGCAGCGGTTCGTCAGCTTCTCGATGTTTGGCATCTTAAGAAAGCTATAGGGGCAAAGGTTGATGGTGTAATCGTTGACTGTGATAAAGTATTTAAGGAGGACACGGAGATTGTTCCCCTTATGGCGGATTGTGAAGAGGGACTTGACCTTCTTCGCCACTCTACGGCGCACCTCATGGCACACGCAGTTTTGCGCCTGTATCCCGAAGCGAAATTTGGAATAGGCCCGTCCATAAAGGATGGTTTTTACTACGATATCAGATTCCCGAAACCGATATCCGATGAAGATCTGCCCAAAATAGAGGCGGAAATGAGAAAGATATCTCAGGAAAAAGTTCCGCTTGTGCGCGAAGAACTTTCAATGGACGAAGCCGTTAAATTCTTTTCTGCGCGCGGAGAAGATCTTAAGGTGGAAATGATTGAGAATCTTGAAGGCTCGATTCTCTCGATATACAAAGAGGGCGACTTTGTAGACTTCTGCCGCGGACCGCACGTTCCGCACACAGGCTGCTGCAAATTCTTTAAGCTTCTCTCCCTCGCCGGAGCATACTGGCACGGTGATGAAAAGAATGAGATGCTGACGCGTATCTACGGAACGGCGTTCGGTTCGGAAGACGAACTCAAGGAATATCTGCGCCGTCTTGAAGAGGCGAAGGCTCGCGACCACCGCAAACTAGGCAAGGAGCTTGACCTTTTCAGCATTCACGCGGAAGGACCCGGTTTCCCCTTCTTCCATCCGAAGGGCATGGTCATAATGAACAAGCTCATTGAATTCTGGCGCAAAGAGCACACAAAGCGCGGATATGTCGAGATAAAGACACCTATGATTCTCGACCGCTCTCTCTGGCTTCAGTCCGGACATTGGGATCATTACAAGGAAAACATGTACTTTACAGAGATAGACGACGCTCCGTTTGCCATAAAACCCATGAACTGTCCCGGCGGTATTCTTGTGTACAAGAATGACATCCGCAGCTACAGAGAACTGCCGCTCAGAATGGCGGAACTTGGCTTTGTCCACCGCCACGAACGTTCGGGTGCGCTGCACGGACTTATGAGGGTGCGCGCCTTTACTCAGGACGATGCCCATATCTACTGCACGCCCGAGCAGATCAAAGAGGAAATCAAGGCTATAATGGAACTGGACCGCTACGTATATCAGGACGTATTCGGATTTAAGTACCATGTGGAACTTTCAACCCGTCCGGAAGACTCTATGGGAGATCCCGAACTTTGGACCCTTGCGGAACGCCAGTTGCAGGAAGCTCTTGAAGAGACAGGTACGGCGTACAAACTCAACCCAGGCGACGGAGCGTTCTACGGTCCCAAAATCGACTTCCACCTGGAGGACTGCATAGGGCGTACATGGCAGTGCGGAACGATACAACTTGACTTCCAGATGCCGGAAAAGTTTGACATGACATATATCGGAAACGACGGCGCAGAACACAGACCTGTAATGCTTCACCGCACGGTTCTCGGCAGCCTAGAGAGATTTATGGGAATACTTATCGAGAACTACGCGGGAGCCTTCCCCTACTGGCTTGCGCCGGTACAGGTAAAACTTCTTCAGGTCAGTTCCGCCTTTGCAGATTACACCGCGGAACTAAAGGCGAAACTTACGGAACTCGGAGTACGCACGGAAGTTGATTCAAGAGACGAAAAGCTCGGAAAGAAAATCCGTGATGCACAGATACAGAAAGTCCCCTTTATGCTCGTAATCGGGGCAAAGGAAGTTGAAGAGGGTACGGTTGCGGTGCGCGACAGAGCCAAAGGCGACCTCGGTTCTATGACGTTCGAAGGACTTATCGAGCATCTTCGCAGCGAATTTAATCCGCTTTAAAAATAATATCTCTCAAAAGATAAATACTTAAAAAGCATCCGCATGTCTTTGATATGCGGATGCTTTTTCTTTTGCTGCGGGCTAAATTCAGTAAAAAAACAAGTTCTGCGCTGCTGCGTGAATGTTAGAATAATAGAGTAGGAAATTTTACCGTTTATATCGGAGGCTGATAAAATGGCATACAAAATACTCGTACTTAATACAGGTTCAACCTCGACAAAAATGGCAGTATACATCGACAGACAGCCAGTGCTGAATAAGGAATTTGAACACACAAAAGCATTTCTCGAAAAATATCCTTACATGTCAGACCAACTGTCGATGAAACAGGATTTGGCCGACGGGTTTACAAAAGATGCCGTTGAAAAGTATGGGGTATTCGATGCCATCGTCGCACGCGGCGGCATACTTCCTCCGATACATTCCGGCGGATATGAAATAAACAGAACAATGGTGGACTACCTTCTCGACGTGTGTCAGGAGGAACACGCATCAAATGTCGCGGCCTGCATCGCTTTTGAGCTGCGTAAAAAATACGCCATTCCTCACGCCTACATATACGACGGCATATCGACAGACGAGCTTGAGCCGATATCGCGCATAAGCGGGATTCCCAAAATGCCGAGAGTATCCGTCACACACTGCCTTAATATGAGAGCCACAGCCCACAGGGCGGCGGCCGAGATGGGAAAAGAATACTCGGACTGCACATTCATAGTCGCGCACCTCGGCGGCGGAATCTCGATGAGCCTCCACAAAAAGGGACAGGTCGCCGATGTCGTAGGTGACGACGAAGGGCCGTTCTCTCCCGAAAGAGCGGGAGGGCAGCAGGTTATCCAGCTTATAAAATTTCTGGTAAGAGAAAATAAAACAGATATCAGAGACAAGCTGCGTGTTATGCGCGGCGACAGCGGACTCTTCGGATATCTCGGGACAAGCGACGCACGCTGCGTTGAAAAAGCAATCGCCGAAGGAGACGAAAGGGCGAAGCTCGTGTATGACGCTATGGCTCTTCAAATCGCAAAGAGCATAGCTTCTCTCTCCGCATCTGTATGCGGAGAGGCCGATGCGATTATCCTAACAGGCGGCCTTGCTCATTCAAAAAGACTTGCCGCGGAAATAACGCGCAGAGTGGGATTCATCGCACAGGTAAAAGCATACCCCGGAGAAAACGAAATGGAGTCGCTTGCACATGGCGCATACAGAATATTGGCAGGAGAAGAATCGGTAAGAGAGTTTACATATCCTAATTCCAACATCTGAGAGTTGTCTTTTTTATTGCGGCTATTGCAATGCCGCGATATTTATGTTATCATGCACCGGTTGATACATATCAACGGGTTTTTAAGCAGAGGGTGCGCCTCTCGCCTGCCGACGATTGAGTTGTCAGGTCGACCCGGAAAGAAATTTCCTTGGGCTTGGCGCGTTTTGTGCCGAGCCCAATTTATTTTTTGATAGAAATATCAGGAGGTGTAAGACCATAGCAAACATAAAGGAAGAGGAACCGCGCGTAAATTATGATATAAAAGCCGAAGAGGTGCTTCTCATCGACGAAGAGAACTCCAAGCGCGGTATAGTCAACACAAAGGAAGCTATCGCAATGGCTGAGGCCGCTCAGCTTGACCTTGTTGAGGTGGCGCCCCAGGCGACACCGCCCGTTTGCCGCATAATGGACTATGGAAAGTTTAGATTCCAGCAGCAGAAGAGGGACAAGGATGCGCGCAAGAAACAGAAAAATCAGGCTGTCAAAGAAATCAAGATGCGTCCGAAGATAGACCAGCACGACTATGATTTTAAAGTTAAAGCCGTTAAGACGTTTCTTCAGGCAGGGCACAGAGTCAAGGTCTCAATCTTCTTCAGAGGACGCGAAATGGCGTTCCTTGACAGAGGGCGCGAGGTATTGAACAAAGTTGTCGATGCGGTCGCTGATTTCGGCAAGATAGAGATGGAGCCGCGTATGGAAGGTTCATACATGAGAATCATGATAGCTCCGGCCGTGGCTGAATCACCTAAGAAAACAAAGCCCGCTCAGGACGATGCTCCGGCGCAGAAGCAGAAACAGAAGAAAGCCGACGCTCCGGTACCTGCGGCGGATACAGTTCAGAAAACAGCTGCGCCCGAAGGCGAAGCGGAATAAATTAAAAGATATATTTTTTCCCCTTACAGGGACAGAACAAGAGGAGGAACAAGCAATGCCCAAGATGAAAACACACTCCGCCACAAAGAAACGTTTTAAGATTACCGGCACAGGCAAAGTCAGCTTCAAAAAGAGCGGACGCGGCCATCTTCTTTCTTCGAAGAATTCCAAGCGTCTCCGCACACTCCGCAAGAAGGGTATTCTTCCTGCCGGCGTAGAGGCACACATCAAAAAGGTAATGCCCTACGCATAAAGCCTGGGCTTAAAGACGAAATTATTCTGAGGAGTGACATAAAATGCGAGTAAAAGGTTCCAGCGCAAGCCGTAAAAAACTTAAAAAGCTCTATAGCATTACAAAAGGATTCTGGGGACGCAAAAAGAATGTCTATCGTCGTGCACGTGAAGCTTACCTGCACGCACTGACAAGCGCATTTGCAGGCCGCAAGCTCAAAAAGCGTGACTTCCGTAAACTTTGGATCGTTCGTATAAATGCAGCCGCACGTGCAAACGGAATTGCATACAGCGCACTTATCAACGGTCTTAAGAAAGCGAACATAACAATAAACCGCAAGATGCTTGCCGATCTCGCAGTGAATGATATGGCTGCGTTTGCACAGCTCGTTGAGAAAGCAAAAGCAGCCCTTTAAGAGGGTGCGGTATTGCAGGTTCGTACTTCTTATAAAGTAGAAAAAGTTATCGTTACAGGGTTCCTGCTGGTTATACTGGTGGGAGCCCTTCTCTTATGGTTTTCCAATAATTTTGTGTACGGGCTCCCCCTGTCCGCAACTGACTCCCTTTTTCTTGCAACCTCGGCCGTATGTGTAACCGGACTCTCGACAATATCGATTGCTTCGGATATGGGCAGAGCGACGCAGGTCATTCTGCTTATGCTTATACAGGTGGGCGGTCTTGGGTTTATGACCGGAATGATGCTGATTACCATGGCGGTCGGAAGGCGAATAGGGATAAAGAGCAGGATATTTTTTCTTGGCGGTCTCGGAGTTGAGGGAGTTCAGGGCGCCGTAAAACTTCTTATGACGGTAATAAAATACACTCTGTTTTTTGAGGTTGCCGGAGCCGTCATATTCTTTGTCGGGTTCATGCTTCACGGTGAGGATATCGCTACATCGCTCTACTATGCCGTATTCCACTCCATAAGCTCGTTCTGCAATGCTGGGTTCTCCCCGATTGTGAACGGACTTCAGCCTTTTGCGTACTCAATAATCGTACCTGGTACGGCAATGCTCCTTATCGTCCTTGGCGGACTGGGATTTCCCGTATTTGCGGAATGTTGGAGCCATTTTGCGACAAAAAAGAGAATATCTCCGTATGCGAAGCTTGTTATCTCAATAACGGTAACCCTGATAGCTTTTGGCACCGGTATGATTCTGATATCGGACTGGAATACCGCGTTTAAGGGAATGCCTGTGTGGGCAAAAGTTTGGAACGCCCTTTTTGCAAGCGTGACAACAAGAACCGCGGGTTACGATACGGTAGCTCCAGGGGCCTTCTCCCACCTGGGGCAGGTCATAATGATCTTCCTCATGGTAATAGGAGCTTCGCCCGCTTCCACGGGCGGCGGTATCAAGACCACTACAATCGCAGTGCTGGCCATCTCGGTATGGAATGAACTGCAGGGCAGAGAAGAATCCACCTTTATGCACAGAAAAATACCCGCCGCGTCCGAAAGGCGCGCTTTGGCGCTCACTGTAGTCTATGTGCTCACCTTCTTCTATGCCGCGGTGCTTCTGACATTCCTTGAAGATATGCCGTTTAGTGCGATAATATTCGAAACTGCGTCGGCAATAGGCACGGTCGGACTCACAGTCGGAATAACGCAGGATTTCTCAATTCCTGGCAAGTTTGTGCTCATTGCGCTGATGTTTTGGGGCAGGGTCGGTATCTTGTCTTTCTTCGCTTCCGTCATAGCTTCTGAGAAGGGGCCGGAAATCAAGTATCCCGAGACACATATCCCAATATAGTTTAAATCAATACATATCGGAGGGAATAAGCTGTGGATAAAAAAACTTTTCTTGTCGTAGGTCTGGGACGCTACGGCTCGTCGCTTTGCGAAAAGTTGTCCGAGCTCGGCCAGACGGTTATCGGAGTTGACAGCATGGCTGCTCCGGTAACGGAAATGTCTGATAAAATTGATGTCGCAGCTCAGCTTGATGTGGCTGACGAAGCCTCTCTTGTCAAGGTTGGAGCCAAAGAAGTCGATGTTGCTGTAGTAACGATAGGCGAGGCAATAGAGAAGAGCATCTTGTGCGCCTCAATTCTGGTGGATTTGGGAGTTCCCTTTGTCATAGCAAGGGCGGCAAATCCGCTACATGCAAAGGTTTTAAGACGAGTAGGCGTACACAAAATAGTATCGCCGGAGTTTGACATGGGACGCAGATCCGCGGAAAACCTGGTCTTTCCCTGGTACGCAAATTTCAATAGAATTGACGGCGGCGACTTTGTGCTCGGCAAAGTCTCTCCCATTGCCGAAATGGTGGGGAAGAACATGTCCGAACTCAGATTTTCGCAGCGTTACAACGTTATAGTAATGCTTATAGAATCGAACGGAGTGCAGTCCGCCCCATCTCCCAGCAGACCTTTCAATTCTGACGACAGGCTGTGGGTGCTGGGACACATGAATGACGTAGACAAACTCGTACCGAAAGAGGCGTCCGATATATCAAACTTGAATGAACTGACTTTGTCCGAAGAGCAGTAACATCGCGGGACAAAAATTGGAGGAATGGTCAAGTGTTGGAAGAACTTAACGAACTCAGAAAATCCGGAGCCGCTGCAATAGCCGAATCGGGATTACTGGAAAAACTTGAGCAGCTCAGGAAGTCCGGCATGGAAAAAATAGAAAAAACATCCATACCCGACGAACTCCAGCTCGTGCGAGCCAATCTCCTGGGGCGCAAAGGCGAGGTCACGGAAATACTTAAAAGCGTAGGGCAAGCCTCGCCGGAACTCAGAAAAGTTCTGGGACAGGCCGCAAACGAAGTCAAACAGATACTTTCAGACGCGATAGACAAACGGGGCGAAACACTTCTCGATACAGCTTCGTCTGTTAAGGGAGAGGCGGACATAACATTGCCCGGAGTTGTTCCCTTTGAGGGCGGTCTGCACCCGATCACGCAGATGTGCTACGACCTGAATGATGCCTTTCGCTCTCTCGGTTTTGAAGTATTTTCCGAGCCTGAAATTACAAGCGAGCTCTTTGCATTCGACAATCTAAATTTTGCCCCGGAACACCCGGCGCGTGAAAGCATGGATACCTACTGGCTTAAAGGGCATGACGAAGAGCGCGGCGCAAAACGCCTCTGCCTCCGTCCTCACCTTACGGGCGCAAGCGTCCGCTACCTTAGGGAGCATGGGGCTCCCGCACGTTTTGTCTATCCGGGGCGCGTCTACCGCAACGAAACCACGGATGCACGCCACGAACGGGCCTTTTTCCAGTATGAGGCGCTTATCGTAGACAAAGATTTCTCTTTCGCATCGGGTAAAGTTCTGGTCAAAACAATACTGGACAAGGTGTTCGGACGTGATGTCGAAGTTCGCATGAGAGTCGGCTTCTTCCCGTTTGTCGAACCCGGATTTGAAATTGATATGCGTTGTCTGGTATGCGGCGGAGAGGGCTGCAAGGTCTGCAAGCACGTAGGCTGGATAGAGGTAATGCCCGGCGGCACTCCTCACCCCAACGTCCTTAAAGCGGCAGGGCTTGACCCGTCCGTATGGTCCGGTTTCTACATCAACATCGGTCTTGACCGCCTTGTAATGATGCGTTACGGAGTGGACGATGTGCGCCTTTTCCACAGCGCCGACCTGCGCTTCCTCAATCAATTCAAATAGGAGACGAGTGATATGAAACTTTCGCTTAATTGGATAAAGAAGTACGTTGATCTGCCTGATATTCCCATGTCAAAGCTCTCTTACGACCTTACCATGTGTACCGTGGAGGTTGAGGATGCGGTAAGTCTCTCCGACAGCCTCAGCGGCCTTGTGGTGGGCAGAATACTGACGGTTGAGCCGCACCCGGATGCGGACAAGCTCCGTATATGCACTGTCGATACAGGAGAACTTGCGCCGAGCCTTATCGTCTGCGGCGGAGTAAACCTCGCTCCGAATCAGAAAGTTGCCGTCGCAAAGCCCGGTGCATGGGTCCGCTGGCACGGCGAGGGGGAGCCTGTAGAGATAAAGCCCGCCAAACTTCGCGGAGTGATGAGCTACGGCATGATATGTTCCTCGGGTGAAATCGGACTGGGAGACCTCTTCCCAACCACCATGCACGCCGAGATAATGGATCTCACCGCTTTTGACGCAGCCCCGGGCACACCTCTTGCGGATGCTTTGGATTTGAACGACGTGATCCTTGAAATAGACAACAAATCTATGACAAACCGCCCCGACCTGTGGGGTCACTACGGAATGGCAAGGGAACTTGCCGCCATATACGGATGCAGCCTGAAAGAGATAGAACCGGCGGAACTTCCGAGCGGGAGCGACGGGCTTTCCGTATCCATAGACTGCACAGAGCGCTGCTCACGCTATGCGGGACTTGTCATAAAAGGCGTTAAGACGATACCATCCCCGTTCGCCGTGCAGAGCCTTCTCTGGAGAGTCGGCGTGAGACCCATCAGCCTGCCGGTGGACATTACAAACTACGTCATGCTTGCCACAGGCCAGCCGACGCATGGTTTTGACAAAACACACATAAAGGGCGCCATTCACGTCAGAACAGCGGCGGAGGGAGAAAAACTCGAACTTCTCGACGGATCTCTCCTTGAGCTCACAAAAGAAGATCTTGTGATAGCGGACGAAAGCAACCCCGTAGCCCTTGCCGGCATAATGGGCGGAAAACTTGACTCCATCCTTCCCGAAACGACTGATATCATCCTCGAAGTCGCGAACTTCCACCCGTTGAGCGTTCGCCGTACGGCGCAGCGCTTTGACGTGCGCACCGAAGCCTCTTCCCGCTTTGAAAAGGGAATTGACCCGCAGCGTGTCGATGATGCGGTAGCTATCGCCGTAAACATGTTCAAGACGGAATTCCCTGATGCGAAGGTCACAGGATATGCAGACGCCTATCCCGTGCCGCTTCCCAATTCGGTAGTTGAAGTCTCGCTTGACTTCCTTCGCAAGAGACTGGGGCGCGAGCTCAGTGGGGAAGAGGTATCCTCAACCCTGGGGCTGCTCGGCTTCAAAGTCTCGGTGGACAACGATAAAATAACAGCTACTGCGCCTTCATGGCGTTCGACAGGCGACATATCGCTTCCCGATGACATTCTCGAAGAAATAGCAAGGCTTATGGGATACGAGAACTTTGAATTTAAAGCGCCCACAGTCAAATTGGAGAAGGCGATTAACCAGCGAAGCAGTGACATGGAACGCTCAATAAGAGAATACCTCGCTTTCCGCTGCAACATGCAGGAGATATTCACATATCCCTGGCTGGAAGATGAATACATCGCGGCTTCGGGCGCGGATACGTCGGAAATGTTGGCGCTCAGCACACCCCCCGCACCGGACGAAAGCCGTTTGCGCTCCACTCTTGTTCCCGGACTTCTGAAAGCGGCATTCACAAACCTTCGCTACTATGACTCGTTCCGCGTATTTGAACTGACTCAGGTATTCTTCGACAGGGACTATAAGTCAATAAGCGGTACAGAAGAACTTCTTCCCGGAATGGCGCGTCACCTGGGCGCTGCATTTGTCGGCGAGGACGCACGCACTCTCTTCCGCGAGGCCAAAGGTGTTGTCGAATACATGCACAGAGGCGTGCAGATGGAAGCGCTCTCATTTGCCCAGGTCAAAAAGCCTGTGTGGGCGGAGGATAAACTCTGGATTAACATACTCGCCGGCGAAGAAGTTATAGGCGACATGGGACTGGTATCACCCAAAGCCGCGCGTGATGCCGGAATCAAACGCAACATGGCTGTAATATTTGAGCTTGACGTTGAAAAGCTGACGCCGCTTGCCTCAAGGCAGAACACGTTCAAGCACCTTCCCGCGTATCCTCTCGTTGACTTCGACCTCTCTGTCGCATTTGACGAAAAAGTTACATGGAAAGAGATATATGCTGTCGTCTCTGCCGCGGAGCTTGTAAAAGACGTTCGCTTTGTAGATGAATACAGAGGCTCGCAGGTCGGCGACGGCAGAAAGTCTGTCACCTTCCGAACATGGATAGGTTCCGGCGAAGGAACTCTCACCTCGGACAAAATAGAGACTGTCACCAAGCAGATGGTCAAGAAGCTAACGAAAAAATTCGGCGGAGATGTAAGGGGAGCCTGATTTCTCGCTGATAAACAACGTTTTTAAGCAAAAAACACTGTCAGCCTCCTTTCGTCATAATTAAAATACGAAGGAGGCTGTATAATTATATTATGAAGCCGATTGGCGGCGCTGAAACCAAAAACATCCCGGGGGTGCTATTATGAACCAGCAATTTGACCAGATTGAGAATGCTCTTTCAAAATTGGAAACACTTGTTGCGCAGCTTAAGATCGAAAGAGACGAACTTACAAAAGAGGCGGCGGAACTCAGAGGCATCATAGACGACAGAGACCTTGAAATACTGCAGCTTCAGGAAGACGCAGAAAAGAGAAAACAGGACTGTGAGGGCGAGAAAGCTGAGATTTCAAGCAAGCTCCAGCTTATCTTGGGACGCGTACAGTCAATCGGTGCTCCGGAAGATAAGGACTAACGCGCGGATAAGCGCAGTCTGACGCCATGGCTGATATCGCCGGTATGGGAGAACTGCGGGAAATAGTAAAACTTGACGAAGGAAAATACTCCTTTTTTGTGGGGCGTGAAAAATATACGCTCAACACACCCCTGAAAGAGGATGAGTTTCGGCGTGTCGTTTCCTGTGTGCAGGAACTAGTCGCATCGTTTCCGGCAAACCTAAGCCAGGACGAACGTCTCTTCCTTGCGCTCATATCTCTTTCTCATAAACTGGATGTGCTTGGCTGCCGCGTATCGCTTCTGGCGGATAAAATAAGCGCGAATGCGGATAAGGAGTAACTATGGATTTTGCCGGCTGGCACGTTTTGGACATATTTTTCATCATATTGGGCTGTTATTTTGTCGTAAGAGGGTGCTTTCGCGGATTTGTCGGCGAAATGCTCACACTGTGCGGTTTCTTCCTATCCTTTTACGTATCTTTTAAATTTTCGGGACGGGTGGCCTCAGCCATTTCTGACGCTGCGGGGTTTAACCACGCAGTATCTCAAATTGCCGCGATAATCTCTATATGGCTCGTAATCGCAATAATCGTTGCCATACTCAGACACGCCATGCGCGGTATCCTTTCGGCGATAAGCCTCGGAGGAATGGACACTTTGCTCGGCATCGTTTCGGGGCTTCTCAAAACTGTCGTTGCTGTCTACGTATTCCTTGTCGCGGGGCTGCTCCTTGCCCCTGTTGTCAATCCGACATGGATGACCGACAGCGACCTTTTGCGCTATGCGGGCAGAAGGTGGCCCGGGGTGCGCGAGATGCTCATTGACTTTGAAATACTTCCCGAAGTTAAAGGGCTTCCCGGCGGTACTCTTGAGCAAATACTTCGCCCATACAGAACAGGCTCGGAAGATCCCAGAAAGTAGACAAACATGTATATAGAAAAAAATGCTTACACAAGCCTGGAAATTAACAAAATAATATCCATTATCACAAAACACTGCCGCAGTGAGCTCGGAGTTATAGTTGCGGGCGCTGCGAAGCCCGCCTCTGATATTGCGGAACTTAAACTGAGACAGGATGTCTTTGCCGCTGTCGAAGACTACAGAGAAAAAAAAGGCGAACTTCCGTGGCATAACGGTCTTGCGTCAGTCTCGCTCTTTCTGATGGAAGCGGAAGAGAGCGGCCTGCTTACGGGAGAAGAACTGCTCAAATTCAGATTCATGCTCACACTTGCGGGAAAACTCAAAGAAGTTTTAAATTCCGAAAAAGAGAACTACCCGCCGTTCAACCTTCTGATAAAGGACATCAGAGACTTTTCCGAGGAAACGGAAGCTCTGTCGGTTATTGACGACGACGGCCGCATATACGACAACGCCACGGAAAAACTGAAAGAAATTCGTTCGGAAATGAGAACGCTTAGAGAGACAATACGCAGAAAAGGACACGCGATACTGAACGACCCGTCCATATCCTCAATGCTGCAGGAACGTGTGCTCACACTCAGAAACGGACGCCACGCCTTCCTGGTCCGGCAGGACGCTCTCAGCCTCTTCCCAGGTATAGTCGTTGACAGATCCGGTTCCGGAAACAGCGTATACATGGAACCTCACTCACTCCTGCGCCTAAATAATGAATTCTCGTCGGCAAAAAGCGCGGAGCTTCACGAAGAACAAAAAATACTGCGCGCCCTGACGGCGAAAATGCTCAAAAGAGAGAGAGCCATTCTTGATGCTGAAAATGTATTGGGAACAATGGATCTCTTTTACGCTCTGTCGGAAAAAATGCGCATAGACAGATGGAGACTGCCGCGCATAGCAAACAAAAGCCTCTTTAACTTTAAAGGAGCAAAACACCCGCTTCTCCAGGGAAAAGCCGTCCCAATAGACATAAGCTCGGGTGACAAATTCAGAATACTTGTAATAACAGGTCCGAACACGGGCGGAAAGACTGTCGCACTTAAAACTGCGGGAGTCTGTATTGCGCTTGCATGGCTCGGATTTCCTCTGCCGGCGGAAGAAGGCTCGGTGATAGGGGACATAGGAGAACTCTTCGCAGACATCGGTGATGAACAGAGCATAGAACAGAGCTTGTCCACCTTCAGCGCACACGTCAACCACATAACGGAAATAATCTCAAAGGTGACATCACGTTCCGTCGTCATGCTGGACGAGCTGGGAGCCGGAACAGACCCTGATGAGGGAGCCGCTCTCGGCATAGCCTTGCTTGACTGGCTGCGAAGCAAAGGCGCGCTCGTTCTCGCCACGACACACCACAACCCGATAAAAAGATACGCGCTCACAACGGAAAACGTCGAAACGGCAAGCGTCGAATTCAATACCGCAACGCTCTCTCCCACATACAGAATACTCACAGGAATCCCCGGACGCAGCAATGCCCTGCTCATCGCGGGAAAACTCGGTATGCCTGCGGATATCATAAAAAGAGCCGAAGAGGCGATGAACGGGAACGAAATATCCATGGAAGACCTTATAGGCGAGCTTCACGACAAACGCGCCGCTCTCGAAAAAGAGAGTACGGAAGTCGAACGTTCGCGGCGCAAACTGGAATCCCTCAAAAATGATTATGAATCAAAAATCAAAGCTATAGAGGAAAAAAGAGACGCCCTCATAGCAAATGCGGATAAAAAAGCCCTCAGTATCGTACGCAACGCCGAGGACTCTGCGCGTGCTCTCATAAAAAACATGGAAACAGCCGATGCGGAATCTTCCGCAAGACGGGAACTTGAAAAAAAGAGAAGCCACTTCCAAAAGATAGAAAAATCAGTGACAGAGAGAGAAGAACGAAAAATAGCCAAACAATCTGTTGCCGCGTCAGACGGCAAACTGAAAGAGGGAGACACAGTCCGCATAATAGGGACAAAAGGAACTGCCGTCGTAACGGAAGTAATGGGAAAAAAGGCAAAAGTGCGTTCCGGAGTTGTTGAATTGGAAGTTCCGCTCACAAAACTTGCGCTTGTCACAGGCAAAGAACTCGGAAAAGAGGCTCTTGCCCCTACTGTACAAATAAAAGTCTCCCGTCCGGTAGGCGTTCCGAGCTCGATAATGGTTCGCGGCATGACAATAGACGAAGCAATGCCTATGGTGGAACAGTACCTTGACCAAGCATACAGAGCGGGCTACGATTTGGTAACGGTCATCCACGGACGCGGTGAAGGAATCCTGCGCCGCGAAGTTCAGGAACTATGCAAACGGACACCCTACATCGTTGAGCACAGCCTAGGGGGACCGGGCGAAGGCGGCTACGGGGTAACAATAGTGAGATTCAGAAAATAACGTAGGCTTTTACTCCAAATTGCAGTGAATACTATATTAAAAGTGTTGACAGAGGTATAAAATCTAGGTACTTGCAACTGTGAACCTAAAAATGATTCAAAGTCCATTGGAGGATGTATGATGTCTGCGTTAAACCTACCGAATATGCTAAGCATATCCAGAGTGTTTCTTGTGCCGGTTGTGATGGTGTTTCTGACGTCCCGTTCTGAATTCGGAACAATAGCGGGAGCCAACGTCGGAGATCTGCTTGCGGGATTTGTCTTTATCGTTGCCTCTCTGACAGATGCGGCCGACGGATACATCGCACGCAAAAGAGGAATAGTGACAAACCTCGGTAAGTTTATAGATCCGCTGGCCGACAAAATCATGGTTGTGGCGGTGCTGGTAGCTCTTGTAGACCTCCATCGCATACCCGCATGGATGGTAGTCATAATAATAGCGCGTGAATTCATCGTTACTGGTCTCAGAATGATAGCCGCATCGGAAGGAATAGTCATAGCGGCGTCAAAGGGCGGCAAACTGAAAACAGTAAGCCAAATCATAGGCATAATCCTTCTGATCTTCAATCTGCCGTACGGAATGGCTGTAATGTGGATAGCAATGATACTCACTGTATGGTCGGGCGGGGACTACCTCATCAAGTGCATAGACCTGCTGGACTGATAAATCAAGAATTGCAAACGGAGGTTTTTAAATTGAAAGAACAAATTTTTAACACCATTGAAGCTCTTGAACCCGAAATGCTGGCTACACTATCCGACCTCATTGCCATACCCGCCATAAACCCAATGGACGGCGGCACAGGCGAGTTTTATAAAGGCGAATACCTTGTAAAAAAACTTAAAGAGCTCGGATTTGACAACATAGAAGTCTACAACTCCGAAGATAAAGCTGCTGCGGGCGGAGTTCGTCCGAATATCGTGGCAAAAATTCCAGGCAAAACATCAAAAAGACTCTGGATAATATCACACACCGACGTCGTTCCCGAAGGCGAACGCACCCATTGGCATACAGACCCGTTCAAGGCGGAAATCAAAGACGGACGCATCTACGGACGCGGTTCAAACGATAACTGCCAGGAGCTCGTATCATCTCTCTATGCCGCGGTCGCGCTGAAAAAACTCGGCATCACTCCGGAATATGAAACATACCTCTGCATGGTTGCCGATGAGGAAGTCGGCAGCACTCACGGCATAGCACACCTCATAAAACAGAAACTCTTCCGCGGCGACGACCTCATAATAGTTCCCGACGGCGGAAACGACAAAGGCAGTTTCATAGAAGTAGCGGAAAAAAGTATATGCTGGATTGAGTTCGAAATGAAAGGCGAACAGGTGCACGCAAGCACACCGCAGCTCGGCAACAACGCATGCCGCTCAGCCAACGAATTCTCCGTGGCTTTGGACGCCGCTCTTCATGCCGCGTTTCCGGAAGAGGACAAACTGTTCGAGCCGGCCGTATCCACCTTCGAGCCGACGAGACGCAATGCGAACGTACCCAACGTCAACACAGTGCCCGGACGTGAGGTTTTCTGCTTCGACTGCCGAGTCCTCCCGACTATACCATTGGAAGAAGTCCTAAAAGTTGTGGATGCGGAAATCAAAAAGATAAAAGAGACCCGCAAAGTCGAAGTAACCTACAGGTTTGTACAAAAAGAACAGGCTCCTGCGCCCACGGCTTCAGATGCGGAAATAGTGGGCATACTTCGCAAAGCATTGACACAGGTGCTTCCAGTAGAACCGACAGTCGGCGGAGTCGGCGGCGGCACATGCGCGGCGTTCTTCCGCAGAGAGGGCATACCTGCCGTAGTCTGGTGTCAGGAAGCGGACTGCGCGCACATGCCTAATGAATACGCGGAAATATCACACATCATAAACGAATCAAAAATCTTCGCGCTCATGATGTCCGGAAAGTAAGGAAAATTTAAAGTTACGAATACGAATAACTATTATTGAGGGGTGTCACGTTTGCGTTTGAGTCCTAATTCTGCCAACAACAATATGGTGAACGACATATATGTCTCTCTGAAGCAGGACATACTGTGGCTTAGGCTCAAACCGCAAACCATGCTCACGGAGACATACCTTGCCGATATATACAAAACGAGCAAAACTCCGATAAGAGAAGCTCTGTCCATGCTGGTGCGCGATGAACTCGTCAGCGTCTTTCCGCGCAAAGGCTACATGGTCACAGACGTATCCCTGAACGACATGAGAGATATGCACCAGTACAGATACATACTCGAAAACGCAAACCTTGTGCATGCCGTCAAATACGCTACAAAAGAGCAGCTTGAACACCTTGATGAACTTGCGGAAAAAGACAGATTTTATGCGGAAGAAGAACCGCACTTCTCGAATGAAGTGATGTCAAACAACGCGTTTCACTTCTACCTGGCTGAGATGACGGGCAACCGCATTCTGCTCAAGCAGCTCACGGACACTCTGGAAAAATTACAGCGTGTAATGGTTTTTGTGGCTGAAAAAAACTACATGTTCCGCGGATGCGAAGAACACCACCAGCTTGTCCGCCACATAGCGAACAAAGAACTGGAAAAGGCGCAGATAGTCCTTCATCACCACATAAGCGAAGTTCTTGAACACATAACAAACGTAAGAAGCCTATCAAAACTCTTCTAAAAACAGAACATCGTCACCAAAACAACACAAAAAAGTATTGCGGACGCCTTTGATTCGCAATACTTTTTTTGTGCTCTGAGCCCGCAACACACAGCGGCGTAAAAGCAGCGCCTAATAAAATTAACTCCTTATCGAAAAACAGAATTAGAATAACAAAAAATCAAGAAATATAAAAAGCCTGTTGCAAAAATCGGATTCTTTGTTAAAATATCTGTAATATATCACAGATGTCTTAGAGATGTATTTGAAATATATCCAAGGCGGTGAGGGTATGAGAAGTGAACAGTCGACAAAGAAAAATTTGGTAGAGGATATCTATGCTTCTTTGAAACAAGAAATATTGTGGTTAAGACTGAAACCCGGAGAAACCGTAACAGAGACATACCTTGCGGAAGTGTATGAAACAAGCAAAACACCTGTACGGGAAGTTCTTCTCCGCCTTATCTCCGAAGGGCTGATCATATCCTATCCCGGCAGAGGCTACGCTGTTTCAAGCATATCCATGGACGAGATAAAAGACCTTCACGAATACCGTTATGCTCTGGAAAACGCCTGTCTGGTAAGCGCGGTAAAAAACGCCACAGAGGAAGAAATCGTACATCTGGACAGCCTCTCATACACGGACAGACAATTTTTTGTAAAAGAGCCGCCCATATTTTCAAAGCACCCCGAACCAACCTTGCGAGACAGCGAATTTCACATCTATCTTGCGGAAATATCCGGAAATAAAGTCATCCTCAAAGGAATCATCGACACACTGGAAAAACTGCAAAGACTCATGTACTTCATATCCGAAAGCGAATACATGGGACGAGGGTGCGATGAACATCACGAACTGGCAATGCTCATAAGAGCAAGACACCTGAAAAAAGCGCAGGAACTTCTGCACAGCCACATAAACGAAGTCTACCGCCGCTGCATCAACGCAAAAGATATACAGAAATTATTTTAATACTATATAAAGGGAGGAATTTTAGTGTACATAGGAAAAAGGTACTACAAAAAAGATTCGGGCTACAGTGTACTGAGCAATGAAGAAGCTTACCAGGTTCACAGCGCGAGCTGCCGAGTGCTTGAAGAGCAGGGAATGGCTCTTAAACATGAGGAAGCCAGAGAACTTCTTGCAAAAGCGGGCGCGTATGTTGACGGCGACCGCGTGTACATACCCACTGCGCTTGTGGAATGGGCTTTGAAACAGATTCCATCCCGCGTCACCCTCTACGACCGCAACGGAGTTCCCGCAATGTTCCTTGAAGGCAAAAACGTATACTACGGAAGCGGTTCAGACACGGTAAATGTCCTTGACTACAAAACAAGAGGCCGCCGCCAGTGGCTCAAAAAAGACGTTGAAAACGCGATAAAAATATGCGATTACCTCCCCAATATAGACTTCATAATGTCGATGGGCATCATCTCCGACGTCCCATTCGAAGTTAATACAAGAGAACAGTACAGCTCAATGATCAAAAATTCAATAAAGCCTCACGTCGTCGTTGCCGACAACGCTAAAGACCTCGAAGACATATTCAAGATGTACATTGCCGTAAGGGGCAGTGAAGAAGCTCTCAGGCTGAAGCCCTACGGAGTAGTCTACAACGAGCCCACATCGCCGCTGCTTCACTCATTCGAAGCAATAGACAAAGTAATGCTTTGCGCCAAATACGGCGTGCCCACAAACTACGCGGGCGGCGGAATGGCGGGAGCAACAACCCCGATTTCAGCGGCCGGTACAGTGGTTCTGAACAATGCAGAAATGCTATTCGGACTTGTAATACACCAGCTTGTAAAAGCGGGCGCACCGTTTGTCTACGGTTTCGGCAACTCGCCTATGGACATGAGAACAGCTCAGTGCTGCTACGCTCTGCCGCTCGCCATACAGATACAGAGCGGCATGTGCGCCATGGCTCACTACTACAACCTGCCATGCTGGGGCGAAGCAGGAAACGGATGCTCCAAAATATGCGACGAACAGGCGATAGAAGAGGCAACCCAATTCATACAGATGGCCGCGCTTCAGGGCTGTAACCTTACCCACGACATAGGCTACCTTGACTTTGGGCTCAGCTACTCCTTGGAACTGCTTGTAATTTCAGACGACATAATAGGCAGAGTCAAAGAAGTCATGGGCGGGGTGGAAATAAACGAGCAAACCCTGGCAGTTGAAGAAATAAAGCAGATGGGAGTTGCCGGAAATTACTTGAGAGCAGCCTCCACAAGAAAGTCCATAAAAGAGACATGGCGCAGCGAACTTGCCGACTACACGGCCTATGACAACTGGGCAAAAACGGGTTCGTCCTCAATGGGCGAAAGAGCTCACGAAAAAGTAAACAACATCATTGAAACCTACACGCCTCAGCCTCTGAACGCGGAAGCTGACGAAACAATATCCAAAATAGTCTCAGGAGCTTACTAGAGAATCCGTTGCTAATATGGGCGGAGTAAATTCCGCCCTAAGAGTATAAGTAAGAATCAGGAGGGACATCGAAATGAAATTGATGCAAAAAATAAGACCGTTAGCTTTTTTCCCACCGTTTATACTGCTGATAATACTCGCTTTCTACAGCCTCACCGCAGGAATGAAAAATGAAGAAAAAACTGTCGAAGTGATGTCAAACCTATTCAACCTGGCTCTTGACAACTTCGGATGGTATTATGCGCTTCTGGCTCTTGTAATAGTAATACTCACAATATTCCTTGCCTGCTCGCGCTACGGAGACATCAAATTCGGCGGCAAAGAGGCAAAACCGGAATTCTCCTACTGGAACTGGTTCTGCATAACGCTCTGCGCCGGAATTGCGATAGGAATCGTTTTCTGGGGCGTTGCGGAGCCTATGATGCAGTTCCAGTCACCTCCAAAGGCTCTCGGCATACTTCCGTTCTCGGATGAAGCAGCCCGCTTCTCACTGGCTCAAATCTTCCTCGAGTGGACATTCACCCCATACGCAATGTACTGCGTCTGCGGAATATCCTGCGCCTATGCTTTCTATAACATGGGCACGACAAAGACAATAAGCTCAACATTCATTCCGCTTATAGGCGACAAAGTCAAAGGCAAAGCCGGACAGCTCATTGATGCGTTCATAATCTTTGCACTCGTAGGCGGAGTTGTAACCTCGCTCGGCGAAGGTGTCCTGCAGGTGGCAAGCGGACTTGAATCCCAATTCGGTATTCCTTCCAACAGAATTACATGGGGCGCAATCTCCGCGGTAATGATACTCATCTACACAATATCAAGCTACACAGGCATACAAAGAGGAATACGCATACTAAGCGATCTCAACGGCAAACTCTTCTTTCTGCTCATTGCGTTTGTAGTTGTAATGGGCCCGACAATATTTAACATCAACCTCGGACTCGAAGCCACCGCAAGCTACATAGAAACCTTCTTCAGCCGTCACCTCTTCTTGGGCGGACTCAGCAAAGATCCGTTCCCGAGATACTGGACCCTCTTCTTCTTTGCAATATGGTATGCTTGGGCTCCCGTAACAGGAATGTTCCTTGCCAGACTTGCCTACGGACGTACTGTTCGTGAATTCATAACGATGAACATGGTACTTCCCGCAGCATTCGGTATGGTATGGTTCACATTCTTCGGCGGCACTGCAATACACATGGAAGTTGTCCGGAAACTCGGCCTTGCTCAAATACTCAATGACAAAGGCGTAGAAGCGGCTATGTTCGCATTCCTCGGCTTCCTGCCAATAGCTAAAATCACTGTTCCGCTATTCTTCATAGCCATCGTCCTCTCCTTCTCTACGGCTGCCGACTCCATGACCTCTACAGTAGCTCTCATGTGCACCGTGCCGGAAGCGGTACAGGAAGGCGAAGAAGCTCCCGCAGTAATCAAAATATCATGGGGTCTGCTCATGGGACTGATAGCATGGATGGTAATAACCTTTGCAAAAATTGACGGACTGAGAACAGTAGTAACACTCGCAGGCGCACCCGCTGCCGTTGTAGTAATGTTCCAAGCCATAGCCTCCTACAAAATGCTCCGCGACCACAAAGACTAGGAGAGAGCAGCACCCAAAACAGCCACAATGCTCCACCTCACTGCAGGCGGCGCTAAAGTATCAACAGGCGCCGCCTTTTTTTCAGCCATAAACTGCATCTTTTCCTTGACACAGGCGCTTTAGGTTGATATACTATCCCTTGTGGCGGCATAGCCAAGTGGTAAGGCAGAGGACTGCAAATCCTTTATCCCCAGTTCGAATCTGGGTGCCGCCTCCAAAATTTAACTCAAGTTTGCAGCATAAAAAACCAAGGTATCACTAATTTCCCAGCCTTTTAAAATTTTTCGGAGAGCTTTGCGGCTCTCCGATTTTTTTGTCTTTTTTAAAGCCTTGTGTGTAAATCGTCTGCACATTTACACAGGGTGTGTACCGTAGCTTTTGCTTTTAACCTGCATTCCCGTCCAACCTAACGATGTAC
>CAZBYL010000014.1:0-44410 GCA_964496275.1 uncultured Synergistaceae bacterium
TAGGAACAGTGAAAATCTGTTATTTTATATGTCCACTTTTAAGGGTGCAGATCAGTGTTTCTCGGGTTCGGCTGTCCTGAGCACCTTTTATCATCCGGCTTGAATATCGCTAAATTTTTGAATAAACTGTTTTGGCGCTGACTCCCGGGAGCATGCCCAACTTACCGGAGACCGCGCTTATCGCTTCATTTGGAGCGTCTAATATAATACTTATTATTGATATGTTCCTCTCCTTATAAGGCATACCCATGCGCCCTATTATGTACTGACTGTACTCGTGCAGGAGCTGGTTTATTTTTTCCACAGAAGCCGGCTCCTCAACAATTATTCCTATCTGAGCAATTCGTGTTTCCATCTGTATCAGCCTTTCTGTAAGTATTTTTTCTTCGTCATCGAGGGGCAGAATGCAAGCGTAATCTTTCCTGCCCAGGCAAAATTTGTGGATATGGACGCTCACGTCAAAAGCATGTTCCAAATTTGCTTCATTCATTACCTCCGATGTATCTCCGAACACCGCGCTTTTATCGGGCATCAGGAGAAGCGATTTTTGCGATATATCAAGGGCATGTTCCGGATAATGAGTATTTATAATAGCGGATATGTTTCTCTCCTTGCAAAGAGTAGAGATTGTGCTTAATACTATCCTCTGGTTTTTAAAATCAAGGTTTGATTCAGGCTCATCAAGAACTAAAATCGAAGGCTGAGTCGCCAATGCTCTGGCTATCATTACCAACTGATACTCTCCTCCGCTTATCCTGCTGCAAAGCTTGTCTTTCAAATGAGCGATACCAACGAGCTTCAATGATTCATCGACAATTTGCATGTCCTTTGCTCCAGGCATCGCAAGTTCATTGAGGTGTGAGTTGCGGCCCAGCACCGTCATCTCACCGACCGTATACACAAAGGAGGTTAACTTTGCCTGAGGAACATAGCCGACTTTTTTCCAAAACTCTTTAGCACGAACCTTCCTGATGTCCGTGCCATCAATGTAAGAGGCGCCTGAACTCCAACGAAGCAGCCCCAACATACATTTCATCAGAGTGGTTTTTCCGGCTCCGTTCGCACCTAAAATGGACAAAACATCCGGTTCCGAAAGAGTCAGAGAAACATCTTTCAGATTAACCTTGCCCGTCTCATATGAAAAAGAGCCATTTCTTACTTCAAATATCATATCTTTATACCTCCGCTCTTACGAAGCAAAAATATAAAGAACGGCGCCCCTATAACGGCTGTCAATATCGAGGCAGGAATTTCCGATGAGAGTGCGCAGCGTGCAACGGTATCTATCACGAGCATAAATATCGCGCCGAAGCCTATGCTTGCGGGAATAACATATCTGTTGTCATTGCCGAATATCATTCTCGATATGTGCGGTATGAGCAACCCAACCCAGCCGATAAGCCCGCACATTGAAACAGCCGAAGCCGTTATCATGGCAGATCCCAGTATGACTATCAAGCGGATCCTCTTAACCGGAATCCCCAAAGCGGTTGCTTCTTCCTCGCTCAGCGTCATTGCGTTCAGCTTCCATCTGAAAAGATATATAACGGCAAGCCCCGCGATAATGAACGGGGACCCCAGAGCAAGAGTCTCCTTTGTTGCCGATGACAGACTTCCCATAAGCCAGAAAGTTATTGCCGGTAAGACGTCTTGTGGGTCTGCAGAAAACTTGACGAGAGAGACAAGCGCGGAAAAAAGTGCACTTACCACCATACCGGCAAGTATTATCATGATTATTGAGGAAGATCCTCTTACGCGGCTCACAAAGTAAACAATTGTTACGGCAGCCAACCCGGATGCGAGAGCAGAGAGCTGCACCGCAATCGAAGGCAAACCCATCAGTATGGCAAGCACAGCTCCAAACGATGCCCCTGTAGCCACACCGAGCGTATCCGGCGTCGCCAAAGGATTTGAGAAAAGAGCCTGAAAGGCCCCGCCTGCAGCGGCAAGGCCGGCTCCTGCAATAAGTGCAAGAGCTATGCGAGGCAGCCTGATGTTGAATACCACATCACTGATAGCCGAAGACACATCAACATTTGGAAAGTACCCCGGCAGAAGCAGCGCTCCCAACTGAACAAGCGTTATCTGATACCTGCCCAGGGTCACGGCAACAGCCGAGAAGATAATAACAGCAGCCGCCACAGAGGCCGTCCAAAAAATATCACGCTTTGCGTTTTTACCTGATGTTTCTTTCATGCCGTTTATTTTTTGAACCCGTCCGCGCCCGCAGGAGTGGGATTAAACATGCGGACAACCTGTTCATCTGTAAGCTTTATGCCATATATTTTGACATAATAATCTTTTACCTCTTTTGTTATGTCTATGTCCTTAAACAGTTCCGGGTAGACTTTCTTAGCAACCCAAAGCAAAGTAACGGGTGTGTCAGCACATGGGGTATAACTTCTGTAAGAGCCAAGCGGCATCTTATATACAGCCTTATTCTTCACAGCCTTAACATTACTCCAGTTATCGCCGCCTATTTTGTTTTCAAAAATATCCTGCGGCATCGTCGGTGTAAAGTTTGTAATCACTACAACATCGGGGTTCCATTTATAAACCTGCTCCATCGTTATCTTGGCGCTATCGTTGTCCACCGTGATTTCCTCTGCAGCATTAAGCGCGCCCACAGCGTCACACCAATATTGACCGAAGAAATGTTTGCCTGACGTTATCATCTTCTGATCGTCATACTGGAAAAGGAAAAGAACTTTTCTTTTTTCATCCTGCTTAAGTGTGCTTACCCTCTTCTGTATCTTATCGTACATGTTTTTACTGTATTCCGAAACTATACCTGCCTTATCGCTCTCAGGGAAAATCTTGCTGAGAAGCGCTATCCATTCGTCATAAGTTTTTAAAACATCATAGTCCCATTTGCTGGCAGAAACTCCCACACCCGGTATTCCCGCATTCTTCAGCATTTTTTTCCAATCGGCATTTCCCGCATTATAAAAGACGACATCGGGTTTTAGCTTCATAAGTTCCTCAATATTTAAATTATCACCATTCATATACCCTGTCTCGGCCTTTAAGATTTCAGGGAATATCTCCCCTAAAAGCCCTGATTTTGCGGCACTCATTGATACAGGGGGGATTCCGACAATTTTTTCCGCTGAACCTAGGAAGATCGATATAACAGACGGCAGAGGGAAAATTCCGGCAACAGCCACCCTGTTAACCTTCTCCGGGACCTCTACCTGATTACCCAAGTGGTCCGTAACTGTAATCGTTTTCACGTCAGATGAAACACTTTGGGAATCAATACCGCCTGTGTACAGAAGATACCCTCCGGTTAAAACAAATACTGCCAAAATCAGAAGCAATGAGACCCGTTTCATTTATTTATCTCTCCTTCAAACCACGAATTTAAAGCTCCCCCAACCATCATTGGTATGTCACTGCGGAATATTCTTCCCGAATAACCCTCGTGAGGAAAGGCGATGAAACTTGCGTCCCTGCCGCGCAGAGCAGGCTTAAACAGAGGGTCGGCCACAACTGCATCCGCATCCTTAAGCTGCGCAAAAATATCGTCTTCATTCAACAAATAGAGGTCGCGCTCCCCTAAAAGGTTCTCTCCTCCGTCCTCAGCCGCAATTGCAGACACATTCGCGAAGTCAAAATCACAGCGCAGAGCAGAGGCAACAGACATTGCCCATACAGCCTCGCCCACAACATATATTTTTTTGCCGCCGCCGTTTTCGCATCGGCAGGCAACAGCGTTTATATCAACACAACGCTCCGCAGCCCGCTTGATTTCCTCAGTAAGGTGCACGGCAAATTTTTTGCCTGTAGGAATACCCACAACATAGGGTGTGCCGTATATTTTTTTAAGCGTTTTCGCAAGAGGCAGACCGCATGATGAGACGACAACATTTACATTCGCGCGCCCCGAATCCATCATTTCTTCCCAAGAACTGTCCATAGACCACACGCTTTGCACTTCAAACCCGTTTTCAATAAAATAATTTTTCACTGCCGCAGCATTGCCGGTTATTGAAAAATCAAGCGGGGTAACACCGAGAATATTGAGCCGTGTACGCTCACTCACGACAGGTTTTATCTCCGGGTCGCAAAACCTTTCCGCAATTGCGGACAATGCCATTCCGGCACCCACTGTATAAGAATGCATACCGTTTGTGGCAAAGCCAAATGTGGGAATTTTAGTCGCAGCTTCGATATCGCGTGCCAAACCTTTGAAGTCTGTCCCCATCATCATGGGAATAGGAGTTCCGGCTATCGCAATAAAACGGGGGTGCAGCTCAAGAGCCGCTCTCGCAACATCATCTGTCACTTTGCCCTCATCACCCAACATAGCCTCAGTCTCCGACAGAGCGGATATAAAAACAAGGCTCGGAATGTTGTACCAGCGCGGCTCATCATGTGTGTTATACGTGGAATTGCAGCCTGAAGCGTCATGCATAACAGTCATGCCGCCCATCTCATAAAGAGCAGAGCACACTCCCGAAACATCCGCCGCATAAGTGGACAAAATACTGCAAGTCTGTCTCAACAGCAACACCCCCACCCTTTTATCTGAATGAGCTTTTCTGCATCTTTTTCGGAAACAGCAGCTTCTCTGATTAAAGCCGCCATCTTGCACACTCCGTCAAAACCGTGCAAACCACCGCCTTCGAGAATATTCACGAAATAATTCGTAGATGTAAAGTAGGCGGCCTTCTGCCCCACTGCAACGATTTTGCCGCAGCCTGATTCGGAAGCCTTCTTATGCAGCAGCCCCATTTTGGGGTGAACCGTGGCATAGAGCATCATATCTTCCGCGTTTGCCTTAAGCCAATCGAAATCATCCTGCTCTTCGGGTGAAAAGACATCTCCATACACGGAAACTACATTCATACCATGAGTAATCAAAAGTCTGGCAAGGCCGAGAGGCCGTGTAGTTACAGTGTAATCTATGGCAATAGGAGTATCCCCTAAAAGTTCAGATGTCTTCTTAAGTTCATTTTCAGCCTTTTCGATAAGTAAATCGATATCAGGCATGGGAAGTGAGAACATATCAGCCAGCTTGGCAAGTCCCGACGTAATCTCTCTGTAGCTGAAGCTTGCAGGTATATAGAGGTAATCCTGCCCAAGCCTGCTCTTCAGACTCTCAGCAGCATGCTTTGCCGCAGGGTTGTACACTATATTAAACTTCGAAGACGCCATTTCCTGGTACTCCGAATAAGTTTTGGTATAGCATATATCGCGTATTTTCCACCCTGCCGAATCAAGCATCTTTATGAAATCGGAAGATAGCTCTGTCGGGTAATTGTTTCCTATTATGTTCACACTTTTTTCTTCAAGCGGTACAGGCTTCAAAAGGCTGTACAACTGCTCTCTCATCTTGCTGTCCGGGGATATCCACGTCTTTCTCATAATCGGGGTCATATAACAATCCGTAAAATCGACAGAAGGGAAACGCTCCCTTAGCTTTGTATATATAAAATCAAGATCACATGCCATAAACTTGTGGATACAACTTGTAAAAACAAGAACTGCTCTCGGCAGTTTCGGCAGTTTTTTTAATATATCCGACACACCGTCGATAATCTGACTCTCCATGTCGCCGTCCAAAACATTATTCTCACACACAGCTACAGTTGAAAAACGGTCCGCCGCATTCATTTCTGCGGCAGTCAGCACTACACCGCGGAGGCAGCCCTGTGCGCACACAAAAATCTGATGACTTTCGGGCACGAGCATCCCCGTATGGACAATATTCCACATTCCCCTAGCGGGGGAACCATACTCGACGCCATATTCATGAGGAGAGAGGGACTTAGCGTCTCCTATACGAATTCCGGCCCCGCTCTCGTCAAGATCTCTTAGGCTTATCATGACAGTCTGCCACAGGCTTTTAAAATCTGCTTCGCAAGCAGCCGATACATATCGGCTGCGGGGCTCTGCGGATAAGCTTCGAGCACGGTCTTCATCATCTCGTCTGCCTCCTGCACCGTAACACTGAAATCCAAGGTTCCGACTATATTGGAACCTATATCGGACGCCAGTTCCGCAACCTTCTCATCCTCGCGCGGAACATTGCGCCTGTTCAGAATTATTCCGCCGAGCTCAGCATAGCCGCGGGACTCAAAATTTTTGACGGCTTCCGCAATATTGGCGGCGGCATGAATCGCCATGTTCTCGCCGGAAGTGATTACAAAAACCTTCTCCGCATACCCCTCTCTTATCGGCATAGCAAACCCGCCGCAGACAACATCACCAAGGACATCGTAAATCACAGCGTCAGGTTTATAAAATTCAAAGGCATTTTTCTCCTTCAACTTCTCCATTGCAGCAATAATACCGCGCCCCGCACAGCCGAGCCCCGGAGTCGGGCCTCCCGCCTCAACGCACAGGACGCCGCCGTAGCCCTCTGTAACCATATCTGACAGTTCAAGCGCAGCGCCCTTGCTTCGTATCAGATCGAGCACAGTAGGAACTCGCGTACCTCCGTGAAGATTAATTGTGGAGTCGGCCTTAGGGTCGCAGCCTATCTGCATAACTCTAAGCCCCATTTCAGAAAAAGCCGCGGACACATTGGAAACCGTCGTGGACTTGCCTATACCGCCCTTGCCATATACAGCTATCTTTATCATTCAGCAGACCTCCGCCCTGTGTAATCGCCTCTGTCAACAACCACTTCGTAACCTATTTTTTTTATATTCTCGGACATTCTGGAAACACTCTCGGAAGCGTCATCCTTTGTCCCTATTTTATTATCGTAAAGCAGATAAAACTTTCTTACATCCGAGGGTGAAATGTTCGGCATAACAACATTTGCTCCGGCAAGAATCCCCTGCTCTCTGCCGTCACCCTGCACAGTTCCGAGCGCAGTCGTAGCCGGAAGAAGAGCATAAGGCAACATCAGCCGAACGAGACTCAGCAGAAAGAGGGTCTTCTCCGCACTGCCTGCCTGATAATCTCTGAAGGGGGTATCTTTATGCGGTATGAATGGTCCTATGCCCACCATCTGCGGGTCAAAACCCTTCATATACAGCAAATCGTCCGCAATATTTTCATCTGTCTGATAAGGAGAACCCACCATAAAGCCGCAGCCCGCCTGATAACCTATATCACGCAGGTCATCAAGACACCTCATTCTGTTGGCAAGAGAGAGCTCTTTCGGGTGCAGCTTTGAATAGTGGGAAGGAGTTGCCGTCTCGTGGCGCAGAAGGTAACGATTGGCGCCCGCGTCATAAAAACGCTGATACGACTCGCGGCTTTTTTCTCCGAGAGAGAGGGTCAGCGCGCAATCGGGATACTTACCCTTAATCATGGAAACGAGCCGCACGACTCGGTCATCTGTAAAATACTCATCCTCGCCGCCTTGTAACACAAACGTCCTGAACCCAAGCTCATAGCCGTAATCACAGCAAGAAAGAACGTCATCTTCCGTAAGCCGATACCTCTGCACATTTCTGTTGCTGCGGCGGATACCGCAATAGTAACAGTCGTTTCTGCAAAAGTTTGTAAGTTCAATGAGCCCTCTGAAAAAAACTCGCTTACCGAATATGCTCACAGACACTGATCTTGCCTTCTTCGCGGCATACTCTCTATCCGATTCACTGTACCCCGAAATAAGCGAGACAAGCTCATCTCTGGGCAGAGTTCCGTTTGACGCAAGTATGTCTATTCTCTCTCTGTTATCCATCCCGCACCGCCTTTTACAAAAACATAATAAAAATACCCCTCCGCCGGAAGGCAGAAGGGCACGACAAAACAGCACAAACATCCCCAATATATCAACGCCTTCTGACTCCGAACAAATCATCGTCCATTCAGCACATCCGTTACTTACAACACAGGCTCGAGGTCGGAATCCCTCCCACTCGCCGATATTGTGAATTATAGCACTGCGAAGTTTACAAAACAAGAAAGCGTACAATATAAAAATTGAACCATTTACGGCTGCGCAGCTCCTAAACTGCCTCCGTTACGGGCATTGTTATGTAAGCATCAGCATCAGACATTACGCCGACAAACACTGTAAAAATCTTTTTCACTTTATAGACTTTTGCTATCGTGTTACAATCGCGCTATATAATTGATGGAGGTTCGTCTATGTACAGTGCGGACTATGATTCTGTTTGTGACTTAAAGAAGAGGAATGCGGCATGGAAACTGCTTGCCGCCGATTCCGCGCCGCTTATTGTTTCTTTCCTTAATAAAATTTTTATCGAACAAAATTACAGAACTATTTCCGAACCCGACCTCGCTGAGAAGCTGGAAGACGAGCTGTTTGCCATTAGAGAGGTGAATTCCGACGAAGTCTTTAAAAGGGCAGCGCAGGATTATCTGAAAGATTGGGCATCACCCGACAAAGGGTGGCTTAGGCGTTTTTATCCTGAGGGCTCTGATGAACCTCACTATGACATGACACCTGATGCTGAGAAAGCCGTTATGTGGGCTATATCTTTGTCATCAAACTCGTTTATAGGGACTGAGTCACGTCTTAAAACTATTTTTGAACTTTTGCGCCAGATGGTCTCTGGAGTTGAGATGAATCCAGCTGTCCGGATTGAGGAGCTTCAAAAGCGCAGGAACGAGATAGATTCACAAATTGAAGCAATCAAGCGCGGTGAGCTTGCAATCCTTGATGATACCGCCGTGAGAGACAGATTTCTCCAGTTTTCTTCAATGTCACGTGAGTTGCTTGGCGACTTTCGTGAGGTTGAGCAAAATTTCAGAGTTTTGGATCGAAACGTGAGGGAGAAGATTGCCAAGTGGGATGAGGGTAAGGGCGAGCTTCTTGAGGAGATAATAGGGGCGCACGACGCGATAAATGATTCTGATCAGGGGCGGAGCTTCCGCGCATTTAATGAGTTTTTGACGTCTCCCGAGAAACAAGAGGAAATTGAATATCTTGTACAGCGTGTCGTGGGCATGGAGCAGGTACAAACTATAAATAACGATGAAAATTTGAGGCGAATCTGTGACAGGTGGCTTGATGCAAGTTATCACACTATGGATATGGTGCGCCTTCTTTCTGCTCAGCTCAGCCACTTTCTTGGCAGCAAAGTAAGGCTTGAGAACAAGAGAATTGCTGAGATTCTTCACAGCATTGAAAAGAATGCCATAGATGTTCGGGAGAATCCCCCAATATCCGATTTCATGGAGCTTGAGGGTACTTCTCTTTTCGTAAATTTGACTATGGAACGCCCTCTTTTTGTACCGTCCGTCAGGAGCGAGATAGAGTCTGATGGTATTTTAGAAGCTAATGATTCTTTTAACGCGGCAGCCCTCTTTGAGAGTGTCTATGTTGACAAGGGTCTGCTTGCAGAGAGGGTTGACAGGCTGTTGAGAACTTCCTCTCAGGTGACTTTGTCGGATGTGCTTGCCGAGTATCCGCCTAAACGAGGACTTGCGGAAGTTCTTGCCTATATGAGTATCGCAGCAGAGAGAGGTTCGGTGTTCAACGAAACGTCATATGAAGAGTTGGAGTGGGTCAGTGAAGACGGACATTTTTCCAGAGTCAAACTGCCTACGGTAATTTTTTTACGCACTGCGTAATTATATAGCACGGCTATTTTCTGTGAAGGAGAATTTTTATGGCAAATGATTTGAAACACAGCCAAGGTGCACCGCTTGATAATGAGTATAAAAAAGCTCTTTCACGCGCTCTTATAGCTCTCTACAAGGGCGTTGTTTATAAAGAGCAGTCTGACGAAATATGGCGCTCAATTGTTAATATGAAGGGGCTGATATGCGACCATTTTTCCTTGCTTGGAATCATGGTATTCATTGATGAAGCAGAGGGCTTTGCATATCTTCGTTACCCAATCGGTGACGATGCTTCTGATGAGGACAATGAAATTCCGCGTCTGATTCCGCGTAGGAAGCTGACTTTCCCCGTCAGTCTTATGATCGCGCTTCTTCGCCGACGTATGGCGGAATCAGAGGCTCAGGGCGATGCGCGCCTTGTCATGACCGGTGATGAGATTGCCAGGATAATGCGAACATTCTTACCTGACAACAGCAACGACGCAAGAATCGTTGACAAGATAGATAGCTGCATTGCAAAAGTCGAAGAGCTTGGCTTTCTCCGCAGGCTGAAAGATAGCCGAAATTTTGAAGTTCTGCGGATCATCAAGGCCTATGTCAACGCGCAGTGGCTATCGGAGTTTGATAAAAAACTTGAGGAATACAGGGATTATATAAACGGCGGAGGCAACCTTTAATATGCCAGAAAATTTGCAGAACGACCTTGATTTTATAATGGATGAGAGCGCAGCCGGTTTTAGGCTTGAGCGTTTTGAGCTTTACAACTGGGGCACTTTTAACGGACGGATATGGACTTTCCCAATGCTTAGGCAGAATGCCCTTCTGACAGGTGAGATAGGCTCGGGTAAATCCACTCTTGTCGATGCAATAACGACATTGCTCGTGCCTTCAAACAGGGCCTCATACAATAAGGCCGCAGGTTCAGAAGCAAAGGAGAGAACTCTGCGCTCCTATGTGAGCGGGTACTACAAGAATGAACGCAGCGAGAGCACTTCGGCACGCCCGGTTTCTCTTCGCAGTCAAGAGAGTTACTCGGTCATACTGGGTGTTTTCAACAACGAGAGTATCGGACTTTCCGTGACGTTAGCTCAGGTATTCTGGAACCCCACAGGAGAGGGGCAGCCGGAGCGTTTCTTTGTCACTGCGGAGAGAGAGCTTTCCATTGCGGAGCACTTTACAAAGTTCGGAGGCGACATGTCGTCTCTCAAAAAACGTCTGCGCGCCTCAAACATTGAAGTTTTTGACGCATTCGTAAAGTATAAGCCGCGCTTCATGAGGGCTTTAGGGATCAAAAGCGAGCAGGCACTTAACCTCTTCCACCAGACTGTCTCAATGAAGGCAATAGGAAATTTGACGGACTTTGTTCGCGCCCACATGCTTGAACCCTTCGATGTAGCAGAGCGCATAGAGAAATTAATTTCGCACTTTGAAAACTTGACCGATGCCCACGCAAATATTGTAAAGGCAAGAAAACAGATTGAAATGCTGACTCCCATTGAAGAGGCGTCCAAGCTTTATGAAAAACTGGAAAAGGATGTTGCAATGCTGGAAAACTGTATTGCGGCTCTTGAACACTACTTTGCGAAGTACAGAGCGACACTGCTCGATAAAAAGATAAAAACTCTCTCCGAAGAGTCCTTGCGCTTGGGCGATAAACTGCTGTCACTTAAAGCCCTGAAAAAAGATTTAACACTCAAGGCAGACTCCCTTAAATCGGCCATACGCGACAGCGGCGGTGGAAGAATAGAGGAGCTTACCAGAATTATAGATCAAAAAAACATTGAAAAGGAGCGCAACAGAAATGAGTACGAACGCTGCGCTGCAGCTGCAAAGGCGCTCTCACTTCCATGTCCGGATACAATAGAGATATTCTCCGATAACAGAGCGCGCATAACCGAGCTGAAAAGCGGCTTAGACAAGCGTTGCGCATCCGTTCAAAACAGAAGAATGGAGTGGATGTCAGAGAAAAATGACGCCGATACAAAACTTCTTTCCCTACGAGAAGAGCTCACAAGTTTGCGTGCAAGGCGGACAAACATACCGTCACGGCAAGTCGCGATAAGAGATGCTATTGCGGCGGCAATAGGAATCCAATCGCAGAACATTCCATTCGTAGGCGAGCTAATCAAAGTAAAAGAGACTGAGCGAAAATGGGAAGGAGCGGCTGAGCGCATACTGCATGGCTTCGGACTTTCGATGCTTGTCGCCGATGAATATTATAAAGGCGTAAGCAAATGGGCGGAAGAAAATCATATCGGAGGACGGATTGTCTATTACAGAGTTAAAAAAGACGGTATAAAGCGAATAAGAAGTTCCGAACGTGATAACACACTATCATCAAAGCTTGAAATAACGCCTAAAACTCCCCTCTATGACTGGCTTGAAAGCGAGATTTCAAGCCGCTTTAACCACGTGTGCTGCGATAATCTGGATGAGTTCAGAAGAGAGCAGAAAGCCGTCACTTGCTCAGGACAGGTAAAAGAGAACGAAAAAAGGCATGAAAAGGATGACAGGTTTAGAATAGACGACAGAAGCCGCTATATCTTGGGTTGGGATAACAGACCCAAAATACTGTTGCTTGAAAAAGAAGAAAGCATCCTCCTAAAAAGCTCGTCAGTTGCTGAAAAAGAAATTGCTGCAGCGGACAAAGAGTATCAATCTATTTCTGTTGATATCGAAAATACTGTAAAACTCTCGGTTTTTACAAAATACAGCGACATCGACTGGAAGAAAATATCCTGTGAGATAGCAGAGCTCGAGAAAGAGAGAAAAAACATCGCGGCAACATCAGACAAGTTGAAAACACTTGAAGAAAAGCACAAAAAAACGCTGTATGACTTAGAAAAAACTGAGGACGAGATCGAAAAGACAGGACGCCACCAGCAGACAAAAGAGGACAGCAAGGCCGAGGCACAAAGAGACATGGCCCAAACTGCCGAGCTGCTTAAGTATCTGCCCGAGAAGTATGACGAATGTCTGCAGACACTGGATACCTACGCAAGCAAACTTTTTAGGCGTGAAGAACTCACAACTTCAAACCTGCAAGGCTTTGAGAAGCAAATGCGCAACGAACTTATCAGCAATAAAAACACAAACAGCAATAAATCAGCGCGCCTATCCAATGAGGTTGTCAAACAGATGGGGCAATTCTGCGGAGCATATCCCCTTGAGACTCAAGAGTTTGACGCTGATATAGCAAGCCGAAATGAGTTTTCAGAACTTTTGGCACGCCTCAAAGCCGATGATCTGCCACGCTTCGAACAAAAATTTAAGACGCTCCTCAAGGAAAAAGCGATAACAGAAATAGCGTCATTCAACTCAACACTAACCAGCGAAGCTCATGAAATAGAAGAACGAATAAAAAAAATAAACAATTCTCTGGCAAAAATAGACTACGTCCCGGGACGCTACATTGAGATGGAAATACACAGCGACACAGACAGAAGGATCAGGGAGTTCAAATCGGAAATCAGGTCTTGCACGGAAGGAGCTCTGGGAAACGCTGACGACATGCTCTCTGAAGAGAGGTTTGCAAAAGTTTGCGCTCTCATAGAGAAATTCAAAGGACGTAAAAATTCCGCAGAGACGGACAAAAACTGGACATCCTACGTTACGGACGTAAGAAACTGGTACTCCTTCTCGGCCTCCGAGAGGTGGAAAGAGACCAACGAAGAGTACGAACACTACACAGATTCCGGCGGAAAATCCGGCGGACAAAAAGAAAAACTGGCATACACAATACTTGCGGCAAGCCTGGCATATCAATTCGGTATAGACACAGGAACAGTGCGCGCACGCACGTTTAGGTTCGTAATGATAGACGAGGCGTTCGGACGCGGCTCTGATGAATCGGCAAGATTTGCCCTTGAGCTCTTCAAGACAATGAATCTGCAAATCTTGTTGGTAACACCTATGCAAAAAATACACATAATAGAGCCATTCATAAAACACGTTGGCTTTATACATAACGAAGATGGGAAGAATTCCTGCCTCAGGACTCTCACAATAGAAGAGTATAGAGAGGAAAAGGAACAGCGCGGCTATGTGGACGAGCTCAAATGATATAAAAAAACAGGCTGTGAAAATATGGGAAAGCGGGAAGATTCTCTCTGCAATAGTCTCGGGCAGAAAAATATTCCCGCTTAAAATGTCGTGCAAAACCCCATCATCAGAAGAAATAAGCGGCAAGTTTGCAGAGGTACGCGAATGGATTGAAACCCTTTCGCTGCTATCAAAGGAGAAAAAGGGACATGGCTATACAATAGAATACAAAACTGTCAACCACAGAATAGTCGGAACAAACAGCATACCGTCCCACATATACGTAGAGAGCGCGGACGACATGGCCTATCTTGCCGGACGCACGAAGGAACTTAAAATTTTCTCAGAACTTCTTGAACAAACGAAGTGCGAGTGTCCACAGCTTCTCATGTACCTAGAGCGAAAACCTCTTTCGGCTGCGGCTAAAAGCGAAGAGTGGAATCGGCTGACGTTGACTGCGCTCTGGCTCTATGCACACAGGAAACCTGATATATACATAAGAGAGATAGAGCTGCCCGGCATAGACACAAAATTTATAGAAAACAACAAATCTATACTTTCTGAATTATTCGACACACTGCTTCCCTCGTCTGCAATAGAAAAAAACTGTAATAGGACAAACGAATTTGCAAAAAGATATGGGTTTAAATCAGCGCCTCTGACTGTAAGATTCAGGACGCCGCTCATAGAGGACAAGCGAATTCCGTCAGATATTACTCTGACCTCAGACGACTTTGCCGCATCACCCATAGCTTGTGAAAACATTATTGTGACGGAAAACCTCACAAACTTCCTATCACTGCCCAGAGCAAAAAACAGACTGATAATATTCGGTTCAGGTTACGGATTTGAAAATTTGGCCAATGCAAGCTGGATGTCAGACAAAAATATCTTCTATTGGGGAGATATTGACACTCATGGTTTTGCCATCTTAAGTCAATTTCGCAAACATTTTCCCAATGCAATCTCCATAATGATGGACAAAGAGACACTGCTCTCTAACATAAGTCTATGCTCCGAAGAACAAAAACCCAATCGCGGCGAAATTATGAGACTGACAGAGGAAGAAAAAGACCTCTGTACAGCATTGCTTGCAAATCGCTACGGGGAAAATCTGAGACTTGAGCAGGAGAGAATTAATTTCAAAACCGTAAAAGAAGTAATGAGAAGAATATCGGAAACAGAAGCAGGAAATTCCTGAGAAGAAAAAACTCACAGACTCAAATACTATAAATTTACGTCAAATATGCACTAAAAACCCCGTTTTTTTATTGACATTTATTCCATAAAAAGATATATTATCAACATTAAGGTGGACAATTAGTTCCAGCCGCAAATTAAAAAACTCTCAAGGAGGCCGTTTATATGATTTTCAAGGCTGAAGTTCTTATCACTCCGCGCGAAGGCGTTCTCGATACACAGGGCAAGGCTGTAGAAAAGACTCTCGCACACTTGGGTTACACAGGATTGGACGAGGTGCGCGTAGGACGCATTGTAAGGCTTAGGCTCGAAGCAAAGAGCGCAGCAGAGGCGAAGGAATCAGTCGAATCAATGTGCAGAGACCTTCTCGCAAACGAACTTATCGAGACATTCAACGTTACAATTGAGGATGCCTGCAAATGAAAACTTCCGTTGTAGTCTTTCCCGGAAGCAACTGCGACAGAGATGTCCGGAAGGCTGTTTCCGAAACTCTTAATACCAAAGTCGATATGGTATGGCATGGGGATACATCCTTCCCCGACAAGCCGGATCTCGTTATTCTGCCCGGCGGTTTTTCATACGGAGATTATCTCCGCTCGGGTGCAATGGCAGCACGCTCCCCTATTATGGATGCGGTAAGAAAACACGCGGCGGACGGCGGAATGCTGCTCGGTATATGCAACGGTTTTCAGGTTCTTACAGAGGCACACCTTCTTCCCGGCGCTCTCCTTCCAAACACTTCCCTTACATTTATCTGCCGCAAGTGTCATGTCAGAGTAGAGTCGGCAAATAACATGTTTACTTCCGGATATAACGTGGGAGATGTTCTCCAGTTCCCTATCGCACATCACGAAGGACTCTTTTTCCTTCCCAAAGACGAGCTTGCAAAGCTCGAGGATTCGGGCTGTGTCGTGTTCAGATATGCGGATCCCGAGACGGGTAAATCCGGAGCCGAGTACGCACCGAACGGCGCTCTGAACGGAATAGCCGGAATCTGCAACGAAAAGGGAAATATATTGGGACTTATGCCGCACCCTGAAAGAGCTACAATATCACATCTCAACGGCGGCACAGACGGCGTTTCGTTCTGGAAATCTATAGCAAAAGCATTTGCCGAAAGAGGTGGATTTTAATGGATTTTCGTAAAGTCGGACTTTCGGAGTCAGAATACAACCGCATCATCGGGATTTTGGGACGTGAACCGAACGCTCTGGAGCTTGAACTTATCGGAGTCATGTGGTCGGAACATTGCAGCTATAAATCAACACGTCCACTTCTCAAAACTTACCCCTCCAAAGGCAAGTATGTCCTGCAAGGTCAGGGAGAGAACGCTGGAGTCGTTGATATGGGCGAGGGCTGGGGATTTGCGTTTAAGGTAGAAAGCCATAATCACCCGTCTGCTGTAGCGCCGTTCCAAGGAGCGGCTACCGGTGTCGGCGGTATTATAAGAGACATTATCGCAATGGGAGCACGTCCGTCTGTCTCCATGGATGGGCTATTTTTCGGAGATCCCGCGCTTCGCAAAACTCAGAGCCTTGCAAAAGGCATTGTCGAGGGCATAGGAGCCTACGGCAACGCAGTCGGTGTCCCCATCGTGGGAGGAAAAACATTTTACGCACCGTGCTACACAGATAATCCCCTCGTAAACGCATTCAGCGCAGGTTTCGTGCGTCTGGATAAAATGGCAAGTTCTCAGACGGCAAAGGCAGGAGATTTCGCGGTTCTTCTCGGTTCAAAGACAGGCCGCGACGGCATAGCCGGAGCTTCTTTTGCGTCTCGTGAGCTTGACGAAGATGCCGCTTCCAGCAAACCTCAGATACAGATTGGAGACCCATTTGAGGAAAAACTGCTTATTGAGTGCTGCTTGGATCTTCTTGAGAAAGATCTTATTGCATCCATGCAGGACATGGGAGCTGCCGGTATTCTTTCTTCATCAAGCGAAATAGCTCATAAGAGCGGCTGCGGTATAGATATACAGGTACGTCAAATTCCTTTGAGAGAAAAGGGAATGGCGCCGTGGGAAATATTCCTTTCCGAATCACAGGAACGCATGCTTTTGATTGTGGAAAAAGAGCAGCTTGATGGCGTGTTTGAACTTGCAAAGCACTATGATTTGGACTGCGCGATTGTCGGAACAATTACCGACAACCACCGTTATAAGGTGTACGACGGAGAAGAACTTATTGCAGATCTTCCTATCGGCATATTGGGAGATGCACCGGAAGTGTTCTGGCCGTCCGAAGTTCCTTCGGATATCGCAGAACGTCAAGCCATAAATCTTGGCACTCTTGCGACTAAGAATCCTGAAGAAGACTTGCTGTCACTCATAGGGTGCGCTAACGGACGCAGCAAGCATGAGATTTGGGAGCAGTACGATTCTATGGTTCAGCTCCACACAATGGAAGGTCCCGGCAAACCCGTGGCAGCAGTGGAAGTCCCCGGAACAAGACGCGCATGCCTTCTGACTATGGAAGCGGAACCTTGCAAGTGCTGGACAGACCCGTATACAGGGGCAAGCGAGGCTATGGCTCTCTCCCTTCGCGGACTTTGGCTTTCCGGAGCGGACGCTCTCGGCATGACAAACTGTCTCAATTTCGCATCACCCGAAGTTCCGGAAAAGTTCTATGAATTGGAACAGGGAATAAAAGGTCTGGCAGATACATGCCGCGAACTGGACTGCCCGGTCGTATCCGGAAACGTAAGCCTCTACAACGAGACGGCAAACGGCCGCATATACCCGACACCGCTTGTCGTTACAGCAGGGCTCATCACGGACAGAGATGAGATGCTGACTTCCGGCAATACCAAAGACGGAGACACAATTTACCTAGTAGGCAAGACAGAGGGATCGCTCGGAGCTTCCCGCTATCAGGTTATGAAGGACGGGCTTCCTCTCGGCAAGACAGCAGCTCCCGACATGGATTCCGAAAAAGCTTTCAGAGACAGAGCATTGGAAACTGCACATACAAAGGCAGCATCCTCGGCAAGAGCAGTTGCCGGCGGAGGCATATCCGTTGCACTGGCCAATGAAGCAATAGCCTCATCTGTCGGGATGAATATTACACTGAACCCTGAGACTTCTCTCGAATCACTCCTTTTCTCTGAGGGAGGAGCAAGGGCTGTATATTCCGTACCGACAGACAAATGTGACGATTTTGAACGTATATGGGAAGGTTTTAACTGCAGCAAACTCGGCTCTGCCTCAGGCTCTGCCCTTACTTGGAACGGAATCTTTGATATTCCGCTTTCAACATTGAAGAAAACCTTCTCGGAGGGGAAATAATATATGTGCGGAGTGTTCGGCGCGTACAGTCAAAGCGGTAAACCGGTCCTTGAAGATGTGTACCTGGGGCTGTACGCACTCCAGCACAGAGGACAGCTCTCCGCCGGAGTAGCTTGGATGAACGACGGCACTGTTCATATTAAGAAGGGGCTGGGTCTTGTTCACGAGGCTCTTTCTCAGAGCGAGCTCGCAGCAATTGACGCACATACCGCGATAGGACATGTCCGATATGCTACCGCAGGCGGTACGAGACTTGAAAACTCACAGCCTCTCGGTGCAAATTGCGCTCAAGGTCCTGTGGCGATAGCTCATAACGGAAACTTGACAAACTCACATGGGTTGGCCGGTTATCTTGAAAACAGGGGAGCTATTTTTCACACTTCCTGCGATACTGAGACTATCTTGCAGCTAATGGCGCACCAACCGGGCGTTGTGCAGTTGGAAGCTCTTGAGACGGCACTTTCGAAAGTGCAGGGAGCTTACAGTTTGGCTGTGCTGCTTGAGAACTGCCTTATCGCGGCACGCGACCCCTGGGGATTCAGACCGCTTGTAATAGGTCAGAGGGACGACACCATATACGTGGCGTCTGAGTCCTGCGCTCTTGACATTCTCGGAGCAACGCTGATTCGCGACGTAGAACCGGGTGAAATCCTCGTTATTGACAACAGAGGTATAATCTCGCGCAAAATGCCGATAAAGCCTCAAAGACACTGCCGCTGCGCTTTCGAGTATGTATATTTCGCGAGGCCGGACAGCATGATAGACGGGCGTTCGGTATACAGAGCCAGAAAAGCCCTGGGTGCGGCTCTCGCAAAACATGATACGCCGGAAAACGCTGTTGTGACAGGTATGCCCGACAGCGGAACAATAGCCGCACTCGGTCTCGCCGAAAAGGCAAATATACCTTTCGAATCGGGAGTCGTCAGAAATCGTTATGTGGGCAGAACTTTTATTCAGCCTACACAGAGAGTCCGCGACGCAGGAGTGAAGATTAAGCTCAACCCTCAGCCTGAAATTTTCAAGGAAAAAGAGGCCGTCGTGGTTGACGATTCATTGGTGAGAGGCACAACCGCAGGGCGTATTATTAAGATGATACGTGAAAGCGGAGCCGAAAAGGTTCATATGAGAATAGCGTCGCCGCCTGTTACATTTCCTTGTTACTATGGGATAGATACTCCAAGTTCTGACGAGCTTGTTGCGGCACAGATGGATATTCCCTCTCTATGCAAAAAGATCGGGGCGGACTCACTTACGTATATCACGTGCGATGAACTGGCAAAGGCAATAGGACTCCCCCGCTCAGAGCTTTGCACCGCATGTTTTGACGGGAGTTATGCTGAAGAAGAAGATAGCTGTAACCTGCTTGAGGTTTAGTAAATCTCCGCATGTCTGCGCAGTATGAGCCGCAGCGCATAAATACAATGCTCCGCATAGGACAAAGTGTGCGGGTTTGATTATTATCTATTTTAGATTTCAAAAATAAAAACTATCGGAGGCGCTCTGAGATGGAACTCACAAAAAAAGATTTTATCTATGAAGGCAAAGCAAAGAGACTTTTTACAACAGAAGACCCTGAACTGGTAATAATTGAATATAAGGACAGTTTCACGGCTTTCAACGGCGAGAAGAAAGCAACTATGAGCGGAAAAGGTCAGCTCAACAACAAAATTACTTCAAAACTTTTCGAGTATCTTGCTTCAAAGGGCGTTGAATCTCATTTTGTAGAAAAAACAGACGATACTCACCAGATAGTAAAACGCGTTACGATAGTTCCCCTTGAAGTTATCGTCCGCAATATCACTACAGGCTCGCTCTGCAAGCGTCTCGGCGTCAAAGAAGGCATGATTCTTGCCCGCCCGATGATAGAGTTCAGCTACAAAGACGACGCTCTCGGAGATCCCCTTATCAATGACGACCACGCGATACTGCTCGGCTGGGCTACAGAGGAAGAAGTCGCAAAGATAAAGAGCATTGCCATTCGTGTGGATGAGCTGCTTAAAGAATTTTTTGCGGCACGCGGCGTAACGCTTGTAGATTTCAAACTTGAGTTCGGCAAGGATTCCAAGGGCAACCTCATGCTCGCTGATGAAATATCCCCCGACACATGCCGCTTCTGGGACAGCTCAACGGGCGACCGTCTTGACAAGGACCGTTTCCGCAAAGACCTCGGCAACGTGCTCGGAGCATACGAAGAAATTTGGAAGAGGATATCCGAATAGTATAAGATGAGCGGAATTTTCGGAGCATACAGCACAACAGGCAAAAGGGTGCTTGAGGAGGTATACCTCGGACTCTATGCGCTTCAGCACAGAGGTCAGGAGTCTGCCGGTATCGCTTGGACAGACGGAGGACGTATTTCAACGGCACGCGGTATGGGTCTGCTTCATAATGCGATAGATCAGCAGAAATTATCGGAGGAAGAAGCCTGCTCTGCGATAGGGCATGTTCGCTATTCCCCCATAGACCCATCCCAACCGCAGAACATTCTGCCGCTCGGAGCAAACTATGCGAGAGGGCCTGTTGCAATATCGCACGACGGCTGCATTACAAATCTCGCCGCGCTTACAAAGCAGCTTGAGCAAAGAGGGGCGATTTTTCACTCATCAACCGACTCCGAGTCGATACTGCACTTGATGGCACAGAAGTCGCACATGCTTCCGCTTGACGCGCTCGTTGACGCATTGAGAAAACTTGAGGGTTCAAGCGCGCTTTTGGTGCTGCTCGAAAACTCCCTTGTGGCGGCACGCGACCCATGGGGATTCAAACCCCTGGTCATCGGAGAAAGAGAGGGCACATACTATGTGGCCTCTGAATCATGCGCACTTGACATCGTGGGCGCAAAACTTATAAGAGATGTCGCACCGGGAGAGATTTTGATAATAGACCGCAAAGGCATGAGAAGTCTCAGAATACCTACGGCCAATAAATGCGGCAGGTGCATGAGGTGCTCTTTTGAGTACGTATATACGGCGCGCCCGGACAGCATTATAGACGGGCGTTCGGTATATGAGGTTCGTAAAGAGATGGGGCGCAGACTCGCAAAAAAATCCCCGTGCAAAGATGCGGATCTCGCAGCAGGTATGCCTGACAGCGGCACAATATCCGCAATAGGATACGCTCAGGAGGCAAAGACTCCGTTTGAAATAGCCGTTGTCAGAAATCGCTACGTGGGACGCACATTTATACAGCCCACGCAGAAGGTTCGCGAACTTGGCGTTAAAATTAAGTTAAACCCGATATCGGAAGTTTTCAAAGGGAAAAAAGCGGTAATCATAGATGACTCCATCGTGCGCGGCACAACAGCGGAACGAGTTATCTCCATGATAAGAAACGCGGGAGCCTCGGAGGTGCATCTCCGCATAGCATCTCCTCCCGTTCTGCACCCATGCAGATACGGTATAGATACAAGAAAAGAGGAGACACTCGCAGCGGTCAGAATGACACTTGATGAACTTTGCAAAAAAGTCGGGGCAGATTCTCTGGATTATCTTACGGAAGAGGACCTTATACAGGCAATAGGTCTCCCCGAAGATCAACTTTGCACGGCATGTTTTACAGGACATTATCTGCCACAGAATAACTTATAACGAGGAGCATGATTATGAGCGGAAAACTCAGTTATGAAAAGTCAGGAGTAAGTATTTCAGGCGGAGACGCGTGGGTGGAAACAATTAAGGAACTTCTGAAAAAACGTCCCAAGGATGAAAATTCCGTAGGCGGAGTCGGCGGTTTCGCAGGACTATACAGAATAGGCGGAGGGCAGTGCATAGCGGCCTGCTGCGACGGAGTAGGGACAAAATTGGAGCTTGCGAAAGAGACCGGAATCTATAGAGGTCTCGGTCAGGATTTGGTCGCAATGAACGTCAACGACCTCGTCACAGGCGGAGCAAGACCCCTTTTCTTCTTGGATTACGCGGCTTGCGGCAAACTCGATGCAGCCGTGCTGAAAGATATAGTTGAAGGCGTGCTTGACGCGTGCGAAGAGAGTCTCTGTGCCCTTCTAGGCGGAGAAACCGCTGAGATGCCCGGTGTGTACGATGCAGACGGATTCGACCTCGCCGGATTTGCGGTAGGCATAGTTGATGAAGACAAAATCATTGACGGAAGCAGCATCAAAGACGGGGATATTATCGTAGGCATATCAAGCTCAGGCGTACACAGCAACGGATACAGCCTTGTCAGAAGCGCACTCGGCAGCAACGGACTCAAAGCCGATCTGAACTCAACTCCGAGCGGATGGAACGAAACAATCGCGGAGGCCGTTATGCGCCCTACAAAGCTTTACGTAAAAGCGGCAGCCGCAGCGGCAAAAACAGGCAAAATACATGGTATGGCTCACATCACCGGCGGCGGCATGTACGGCAATATAATAAGAGTAATACCCAAAGGGCTGGATATAGATATAGACTTTTCATCATGGAAAAGACCAAAGATATTTGACCTTATACAGAGTGCAGGAATAGATGAGGAAGAGATGCGCAAAGTATTCAACCTCGGAATCGGATACGTGTTTATTGTAGACAGAAACGATTTTGACGAACTGTCCGAAGCTCTGGCGGCAGAGGGAGAATCCCCCGTCGTAATAGGAACAGTACAGAAATGCCAAACCCGCGCATAGCGATACTTATTTCCGGAACAGGAACAAACATGGAAGTTCTCCTGAAGGCTTGCGCCTCGGGAGAGCTTCCTGCGCATACGGTATTTGTAGGCAGTGACAAAGAGACGGCAAAGGGGCTTGCAACCGCTCACAATCTCGGCGCAGAGACCAAATTTTTCAGTTACAAATCAGGACGCAGAGCTGCGGAAGAAGCAATCGCCAAAGCGGTTAGAGAAAATAATATCGAATGGATAGTTCTTGCGGGCTACATGAGAATTTTGTCGCCTGAGTTCGTCCATGAATTTGCCGGCAAGATAATAAATATACACCCCGCTCTTCTTCCCGCCTTCCCCGGAGCCCACGGAATACAGGACGCATGGGAAGCCGGAGTAAGTACGACAGGCGTTACCGTTCACATAGTGGACGAGGAAGTTGACCACGGCCCCATATTGGCTCAGGAAGAAGTCAAGCGTCTGGACGGAGATACGATAGAGGACTTAGAGGCAAGAATACACAAGACCGAACACAGGATATACAAAGCCGCTCTCAAAAATTTCTTTGAAGCGCGGAATAAAAAATAAAGGGAACGGGAGGAATATCTGATGAAGATGGAAACAAGAAAAGCCCTTATATCGGTTTGGGACAAAACAGGAGTTCTCGAACTGGCGAAAGGACTTGCCGCCCACGGTTATGAAATAGTATCCAGCTCAGGAACGGCAAAGTACCTCGAAGAGGGCGGAGTCACCGTAACAGAAGTTGTCGATATGACCGGACTTCCCGCAATACTCGGCGGCAGAGTTAAAACCCTTCACCCGACGATAATGGGCGGTATACTCGCAAGACGCGGGCTCGCCCAAGACGAAGAGGACAGAGAGAAGTTCAATATTCCACTCATAGACGTTGTAGTATGCACGCTCTATCCCTTTGAAGAGACTGCCAAAAGCGGCGCTGATCTTGATAAGCTTATAGAAAAAATAGACATCGGCGGAGTTTCGCTTATCAGAGCCGGAGCAAAGAATTATTATCACGTAGCGGTTGTAACGGATATCGCCGACTATCCGAGAGTGCTTGATGAACTTGAGAAGAAACAGGAACTCACGCTTGAGTTTAAACAGGAGCTTGCGCTAAAGGCATTCAAAGTAACATCGTCATATGATGCCACAATTTACAAGGGACTGTGCACCGAAATAGGCGTTGCGGACGAGACAGGAGAGGACAAGGTTCTTCCTCTGAGAAAGGTTCAGGATCTTCGTTACGGAGAAAACCCGCATCAGAAAGCGGCGCTCTTCCTCCCGCCGCTTGAGAACAGTCCTTTTGAGCAGCTTTCCGGCAAAGAACTTTCATACAACAATCTGCTTGACCTCGACACGCTGCTTCGCGGCATATCGGTATTCCAAAACGACTGTGCATGCACAATAGTGAAACATACCACTCCCTGCGGCACGGCATACGCAGAAACCCCGCTCGAGGCATTCCGCAAGGCTCTCGGCTGCGACCCGGTTTCAGCTTTCGGAGGCATCATCGGCATGACCCGCGCAATAGACATGGATACCGCCAAAGCTGTGACGGAGACCTTCTTTGAAATAATCGCTGCACCTTCATACGAAGACGGAGTCGCAGAATACTTCGCGGAGAAAAAGCCGAATCTGCGTGTGCTTAAAGTTATCCCGGGCTACGCTCCAAAACTTCAGATAACGGGCAACCGCTGCGGATTCCTCGTGCAGGAAGACGCGCTGCCGCAGCTTCCCGAACAGGATAAAGGACACTGGGTCGGAGCTCCGAGAACCGAGCTGTGGGAAGACATCATATTTGCATGGAAAACTGCTGCAATCACAAAGAGCAACGCCATCGTATTGGTAAAAGACGGAGCCGCAGTAGGCATAGGCGGAGGATTCACGAACAGAGTGGACGCCGCGGAGTACGCGCTGAAACTCGCGGGAGAAAAGGCCAAAGGTTCCGTGCTGGCATCGGATGCCTTCTTCCCATTCCCCGACACCATAGAGCTCGCGGCAAAAGCGGGAGTTACTGCGGTAATACAGCCGGGAGGCTCCATAAAAGACGACGATGTAGCAAAGAAGGCGGAGGAGCTCAACATCAGCATGTTTGTCGGCGGCAGCCGCACATTCAGACACTGAGGAGGCATAAGCCAATGAAAATTATGGTACTGGGCGGAGGCGGACGTGAACACGCTGTCGTCCACGCATTTTCCAAATCAAAAATAACTGAGGAACTCCACTGCTGCCCCGGAAACCCTGGGATAAGCAAACTGGCCGTATGTCACGAGGGAGACCCATGCAGCCCGGCCGAAATGACGGCACTGTGCAAAAAACTCGGGATAGGACTTGTATTTGTGGGGCCTGAAGCACCCCTTGTGGCAGGGACTGCGGACGCTCTGCGCGCCGAAAATATACTTGTGATGGGGCCGGGGCAATCAGGAGCCAGGCTGGAAGGCAGCAAGGCTTTTTCAAAACAGTTTATGGCAAGACATAACATACCGACATCAAACTTCGAGTGCTGCACAGACATTGAGAGCTGCAGAAAAGCTCTTGAGAAGAGGTCTGCTCCGTACGTTGTAAAAGCGGACGGACTGGCTGCGGGCAAAGGAGCGTTCCTGCCCGAGACGTTTGACGAAGCAATGGCAACTTGCAGAATGATGTTGGAAGAACTGACTCTCGGTGAAGCGGGAGCAACGATTGTTGTTGAAGATTTCGTCAAAGGACAGGAAATGACCGTTCTTGCCCTAACCGACGGTAAAACAATCAGAATCCTTCCCTCAAGCCAAGACCATAAAAGAGCTTTAGACGGCGACAAGGGAAACAACACCGGCGGAATGGGCGCATACTCCCCGGTTCCATGGGTGGACGACGCTTTTATGCAAAGAGTGACAGATCAGGTGCTAACCCCAACGCTTGAAGGTCTCAAAAATGACGGAATTCCCTTCTGCGGCGTTATTTACGCCGGAATAATGGTCAAGGAAGACGGTTCTCTCTCAGTATTGGAATACAATGTCCGCCTCGGAGACCCGGAAACGCAGGTAGTGCTTCCCGTATTCGAAGGCGACTTCGGTGAGGTTATTCTTGCCTGCACGAAGGGAGAACTTGACAACATACCCTGGCCTGCTCCCAAACGAACAGCGCTTGGAGTCGTAATGGCCTCGGGCGGCTACCCCGACAAGTATGAAAAGGGCATGATAATAACAGGTACGGAAGAAGACGTGCCCGGAACGTTCATATACCATGCGGGCACAGCTTTGAACAAAGAGGGCAGGCTCGTAACATCGGGCGGCAGAGTTCTTACGGTTGTAGGTATATCTGACACGCTTCAAAGCGCCAGAGATAAGGCTTACGCGCGTCTTAATTCGGTTCACTTTGATAAAATGCACTACAGAAATGATATCGGCGACAAGTCACTGAAAGGTGTGAAATAAAATGGCGGCACCCAAAATAGGAATCATAATGGGCTCGGCATCGGATATTCCTATCGTTGAAAAGGGAATATCAGTCCTTGATGAACTCGGTATAGCATACGAGACCGCTGTATCATCCGCACACAGGACTCCGGAAGATACGGCCAACTACGCCAAAAATGCAAAAAAACGCGGAATAGAAGTCATAATCGCAGTGGCCGGTCTGTCTGCCGCGCTTCCCGGCGTAGTCGCAGCGGCAACAACTCTACCCGTCATAGGCGTTCCGGTGAAAGGCGGAGCTCTCGACGGACTGGACGCACTTCTGTCAATAGCGCAAATGCCGCCCGGAGTACCGGTAGGGTCGGTGGGGCTTAACGGCGCGAAGAACGCATGTCTCCTCGCGGCAAGAATGGTTGCGGTACACGACGACGCTCTGAGTATGAAGATGGAAACATGGATGAAGAGTGAAGCGGAGAAAGTGATATCAGGCAGATCAAAGCTTGACGGACTACACCCGGCTCCCAAGGAAGCATACATGTAAATAGACATTAGAGGAGCAGGCGGTGCGTGATGTATTTTAGAGAGGCACGCATCATCTGGAATATGAGGCGCTGTTGGTCTATCCCAAGCTGGGATAGACCAACAGCGCAAGATTATGCTTTGCCTATTTTTTGCAATCGGCAGAAATTTTTGTGTCTCCTTTATGGAGAACAACTTGCGGATATGCAAATGAAATTCCGTCTCGCTCAAATAGGTCCTTTAGCCTTATTCTGTACTTTCTTGCGACTTCCCATTGTGATCCGGGTGTTGTTTTTATGATTATTCTCATATCAACCGAGTTCGCGGAAAATTCTGTTATACCCTGCACGCTCGGAGCTTCCAGTATGGCAGAATCTTTTTCCCGAGACATTTCATCACCCAAGGCAGCCATCATCAGCAATGCTTTTTTGCAGTCTGATTCGTATGTTATTCCGACCTTCACTACAGCAACCGACCACTGCTTTGTGCAGTTAACCACAGTCTGAATAAGGCTGTTGGGGATAACGACAAGGTTGCCGTTAAAGTCGCGCAGCTTCGTAGCTCTCAATGTAAACTTTTCGACTGAGCCTGAAAGGCCGTTCAGCTCAATCCAGTCGCCTACATTGTATTGATCTTCTATGAGGATTAGCATTCCGTTAATGAAGTCGCGGATTACGTTTTGTGCGGCAAGAGAGATACCAAGTCCGACAACCCCGATACCGGCAATTATAGGTCTCACGTCTACACCGAAAGAATCCATAAGCCAGAACATCATAGAGATGGCGATGACTATACGCGCAAGCTGAGTAACAAGCTGCCGTATGGTATTTATTCTCTGCACTACAGCTCCGCCGCACGTATCTTTGTCCGAGTTTTGGATTTTGAGCTCTGCCACACGAAATAGTCTTTTTATGATGCGCTGCCCGACTTTATCGGCAAGATACCAACTGAGACAGAGCAGCAAGATCTTTATTATATCCCTGATGTCTACCATCAGCATTCCTTTTATTGCTTCTGTCATGGACGTCAAGATCAGCACCTCCCCAAGATACGCTCGTTATTTCAGCCGTTTATTCCTCAACAACAATATCCTCATCGGACAGAACAGATTTGATTGTGCGCAAAACTTCCTCTTTCTGGGTAAGGGCAAAGGTAAGAGGCCACACACTGCGCACTGCATGGGAGATAAGATAGATAGAGTTGCCTTTATCGGCAATCAATCTGACATCGGCAATTTCGCTCCATCTTATGACTTCGGGTCTGTGCTGCCCCCAAAAAACGTTGTCGCGCCATATTCCTTCTTTATCGATGAAGTATTTTCTGTCGTATCCCGAAATGTACACCATGAGCGCCCCCAGAACAATGGGGAAAAACACTATTCCCATTGTTCCGCCCCTGAGAAAATTACTCATTCCCAATCCGGCAACAGCTATTCCCAGAGCGCTTATCAGCAAACGAATGCCGAGGGGCAAAGAGCGCCCCCCGGTTGAAAAAACTTTTTCGTCCATAAAATTACTTCTGTTCGGCCGGAGCAGGAACACCGCCAAGGTTTTCAAGTATTTTGTCGTTTATGGATATCGTATATTTCTTTTTCAGAGCCGTCAGTTCTTTGTCAAGATATTGTCTCTGCAAACGCTGAACGACCTCATCGGATGCCTCGCTGAAAGAGAGCTGTTTTGCGGGGCGGCGGTCTGTGACTTCAATTATGTGCCAGCCGAATTCCGACTTTACGGGACCCACGAGCGAACCAACTTTGGCTTCATTTATTGCCTTGTCCACGGATACGGCCATCATGCCTTTTTCCACCCAGCCAAGTTCTCCGCCGTTATTTGCCGTGTTGGGGTCTCTGCTGTATTCGGAAGCAACTTTTCCGAAATCCTTTGTTTTGTATATCTGCAGTGCGGCGGTAAGCGCGTCACCCTCTGTTTCTGTCAGAATATGGCGTGTTTTTGCCGCAGCAGCCTGCACAAACTCATTTTTATGCGTATTGTAGTATGTTTGCATTGCCTTTTCACTCAGATCCCATTTTGAACTGATCTGCTGGAGATATGCCTGAAGAAGCGTCTGCATTCCCTGCCATTTTAGTTGGAACGCTATGTCGGAACGGCGGTCAAGTCCCGCATTTTTTGCCGCTTCGGAGAAAATAATAGCATCCGCCATCTGATTCAGGAGCTCTTTTCTGTCTTTCAGCGTAGACTGTCCGAGAATCATGCCGACCATCATGTTGTTGCCGCCTGCGGTACTGGCAAGCATCTGCAAAATTTCTGTCTCAGACATTTGAACTGAGCCTACCGTGAGTGCAGGTTCGTCTGCCGCAAATGACGGTGTGACACTGAGAAGACCCACGAATACGAATATCGCCATTACTTTGAGTGTTTTTCTTACAAGCATATTGAAACCTCCTATAAAATATATGGAAAACGTTGCTGATAGTAACATAAAAAAAAGTGATTCGGGAGCGCATAAATACATATACGCTCACGAATCATTTTTTTATTTATCTGAGAATTTTAGTTCTCCGTTCTCGGTTGTTACAAAAACTTTGTCGCCGTTCTTGATATTTCCTTCAAGTATCATATTGGAAAGTGTGTCCTCGACCATTTTCTGAATAGCTCTTCGTAATGGTCTTGCACCGTATTTTGGGTCATAGCCTCGGTCAAGCAACAGTTCCGCGGCATCGTCGGAGACATTAAGTTCCACGCCGTTTTCCAGTGTTCTAGAGCAGATTTCGGCAAGCATTATATGGACTATTTTCAGCAGATTCTCCCTGTCTAGGGGCTTAAAAACAAGTATTTCGTCGATTCTGTTCAGAAATTCCGGACGAAAAACCTTTTTTGCCTCTTCGTTAACGATTTCGGACATTTTTTTGAAATCAATTTCCTCAGCCGACGAATCGGAAAAGCCAAGATTTCGCCTTTTCATCACTTCGCTTACGCCGACATTGCTGGTCATTATGATTATGGCGTTTCTGAAGTCGGTTCTGTGCCCCTGTCCGTCGGTCAGGCAGCCGTCGTCAAGTAACTGCAGCATGACGTTAAATACATCGGGGTGGGCTTTTTCAATTTCGTCAAAAAGTATGACAGAGTAAGGCCTGCGGCGCACAGCCTCTGTCAATTTACCGCCTTCTTCAAATCCTACATATCCCGGCGGAGCTCCTATCAATTTGGCCGCTTCATGGCGCTCCATATATTCGCTCATGTCAATGCGAACCATCGCGTCATCGCTGCCGAACAAAAATTCGGCAAGAGAGCGTGCAAGTTCTGTTTTCCCTACTCCTGTCGGTCCGAGAAACAGAAAACTTCCTACAGGACGCCTTGGATCTTTCATTCCGCTTCTTGCTCTGCGTATTGCACGCGAAACTGAAGAAAGAGCCTCTCCCTGCCCTACAAGCCTCTTGGAAATTTCCTCTTCCATGCGCACAAGACGCCGCCCTTCGGATTCCGTAAGCTGCGTGACAGGTATTCCTGTCATCTCGGCCACAATGACGGCAATGTCTTCAGGAGACACGTCCGGAGTATAGTGGTTTCGTGTGCTGCTCCAGTTTTTTCTGAGTTCTTCGATGTTGGCAATAAGATTTTTTTCTTCATCACGCAAGTCTGCGGCCTTTTCAAATTCCTGCGCAGCAACGGCTTCTTCTTTTTCTTTTCTGAGTTCCTCAACACTTTTTTCAAGCAGTTTTATGTCATCAGGCAGCTCCAAAGTGAGAATCCTGGCTCTTGCCGAAGCCTCATCGATCAGGTCTATGGCCTTATCCGGAAGAAAACGACCTGTTATGTACCTTTTGGACAGCTTTGCCGCCGCAGTCAGAGCAGTGTCTGTTATGTGTACTCTGTGGTGAGCTTCGTAGTTGTCACGAAGTCCCTTTAGTATTAAGACCGTGTCTTCCTCCGAAGGCTCTTCAACCTGCACCGGCTGAAAGCGCCTTTCGAGTGCCGCGTCTTTTTCTATGTATTTGCGGTATTCTGTCGTGGTTGTGGCTCCGATAACCTGAAATTCTCCCCGCGCAAGGCTTGGTTTCAGTATATTCGCCGCGTCCACGGCACCTTCCGCGCCTCCCGCGCCTACAAGAGTGTGGATTTCATCTATGAAAAGTATTATGTTTTTTGAATCGCGGATCTCTTTAACGAGACGGCGCATCCTTTCTTCGAACTCACCTCTGTATTTTGTACCGGCAACAAGATTGGCCACGTTTAGTTGGACAACGCGCTTGTCTTTCAAAATTTCTGGGATGTCACCTGTAAGTATTCTTTGTGCAAGCCCTTCAGCGACGGCAGTTTTGCCCACACCGGGCTCACCGATGAGCACAGGATTGTTTTTTGTCCTCCTAGACAAAATTTGGACGACACGCTGAATTTCTTTGTCTCTGCCTATTACGGGGTCAAGCTCCCCGTTTTTTGCCATATTGGTCAGATTTATTCCGACTTGGTCTATCGTGGGAGTTTTTGAAGGTCCCTGACGTCTTTCTTCCCTGGGAGCCGAAGGCTGTTGTCTTTGGGGGGAGTCCGGCTGTTCCGGCGTGGCCCCGCCTATGATTTCTTTGACAACCGCCCTGCAGTTTGCCAGATCCATCCCGTGCGAAGCGAGAAGCTGTGCCGCCATGCCCTCCCCTTCGGCCAGTATCCCCAATAATATGTGTTCCGTGCCCACGTAGTTTACACTCATTTTGCGGGCTTCGCGCATCGAAAGTTCTATAACCATCTTTGCCCTTGGGCTGGTCGGAAGGTCTATGACAGATGGAGAAGGTTCTCCGCTGCCTGCAAAGTGTTCTATCTCATGTCTGAGAGACTGTGAGTCAATGTTAAATTTGGGAAGTACCTGAGAAACAATTCCATCTTTATCGTCAAGGAGTCCCAGTAGAATATGTTCTGTGCCTACCACACTATGCCCCAAACGAAGCGCCTCTGATTGTGCAAAGTGAAAGACTCTCTTGCCGCGTTCCGTAAAATCCTGCCACATTATGCGCGGTTCTCCTCTTCTTTGCCATGTTTAAGCTCTTTCAGCTTGTCTCTTATAACGGCGGCGCGTTCATAATTTTCTTCCTGCACGGCTTGAGCCATTTCCTGTTTGAGTTTCTCCTCTATTGGCAATTCTTCTTTTGAATCATCAGCCAATCCGGCTACATCGTCAAAGGTTATCTCTTTGCCGCAGTGCGGACATATTATCGAAGAATCATCTTCTCCGGATAAGCCGGGCAGCATTGGCATAAGCAAATCTTTAATGGCATCCTGCATCTGCATTATCCCATCGAGTGAGAAAGAAACTTTGAACATGCGCGAAACTTCGTCAACAGGCAAAACGTCTCTCATGCAATCCCTGCAGAGATGCTCTTCCACGCTGTGTCCGTTTAGGATTTTTACGACATATATGTCGGCTCCTTCTTTACCGCAACGATCGCACTGCATATTTCGTTCACCTCACCCCAGAGCCAAACTGGTAAGAAGTTTTTTCAGCAAGTCCGCCCTCATGATATCTCTTCTGTACGGAGACAGGTCGAAAAGGGTGCGCGCATTGTCTTCCTGACTGCGCAGCGAAACTTCTATTATCAGTCTTTCCCGCGGAGATATTATTTCCCTGTTTTGAAGCTTAACCAAAAGGCTTCTTGACTCCTGTTCGCTGATTGCGTTCCCCACAAGATCCGCCAAGTGAAGGACTTCTTCATCACAGTTTTTAAAGGTCAGTTGAGCCACGCGTATATATCCATGACCGCCGCGCTGACTTTCTACAAGAAAACCGTTTTCAGGAGCAAAACGGCTTCTGAGAACATAATTTATCTGACTCGGCACACACCCGAAACGCTCCGCCAAGTCCTTTCGCCTCAGTGAAACACAGCCATCACCGTTTTCCTCAAGCAGCTGCGCAATGTATTCTTCGATTACCCTTGTAAGACTTGAAGACATATCTGTCACTCCGTTTCTGTCAGCACAAGAAAGTTTGCTTTGTATTTATAACGATTATAATAGAATGGTCAGTATAAGTCAACAAAACCTTCGAAATAAGGACAAATTTGGGCAAACCTACCTTTTGTTTACCTTTATTTCTGTACCCTCACGAATACGAAGAATATTTTCTTTGTGGCGCCACATGCCGAGCAGAGAGAGAAACAGCCCCGCAATGTAGTATGAACGGTCCATTCCGCATATAGGCATTGTAAAGGCAGCGATAAAAAGAGCCGCCATGGATGCTATAGATACATATTTTGTTTTTTTCATCAAAAGATACCAGCAACATCCGCCTATAATTGCCGGCAGGGGGTTAAAGAAATCAAAAAACCCGAATACGCCAAAGGTGGTAGCAACGCCTTTGCCGCCGCGAAAGGAGAGCCAGACGGGATAGTTATGGCCGAGCACCGCAGCCACTCCTGTCATGGCAAGCACCGAACTGTTTTCCGTAAAACAGGAGGCTATGAGGACTATTATGCCGCCTTTCAGCATATCAAAAGACGCAATCAGCACGGCCCAAGTTTTTCCGAGAATACGTCCTGCGTTTGTTGCTCCGATGTTTCCCGACCCGACAGTTCTGATATCGATACCTTTAATCGCTTTCACAGCAAGAAACCCTGTCGGTACTGAGCCCGCAAGATATCCCGCTATTATCCAAAAGATTATCATTCGCACACCCTCTTTATTTTGGAGAAATAAAAAAGCGCCATCCCGAATTAACGGAACGGCGCATAGAACATCATAAGTTATCGCTTAAGCGCTGTAATTACATCCTGTGTGAGATCAATACCGCCGTAATATACAAGGACTTTATTGAGGACTATAGTGACGCCCTTTGTTTTTGCGACTTTAGAAATTGTATCGTTGACCTCTTTGAGTACGGGCGACATAAGTTTGGATTCCTCCTGGCGCATTTCAAGCTGCAGTCCCTGTACGATCTGAGCTTTCTTCTTTTCGTCTGTCTCTTTGTCAAATGCTGCCTTTGCTGCATCCGACTTTTTCTTGCTTATCGTTTCAAGCTGCTGCTGAGCCTGCTTGAACTTGGAAAACTGCTGGAGAATAGCCATGTCATCGACAAAACCGACTTTTTCATCGGCGGCGAACGCAGTCGCCCCGAAAACAAACATAGCCATTACTGCAACCATAATTACGGCAAACTTTTTCATCCTGATGTGACCTCCTAAAATTAGCGTAGCTTAATAATTGTCTCTCGCACATGTGCGATTTTATATCGTGTGTCAACGATTGTCCATAGGGGATTTGACTTTCCTGAAATTAAGCCGTTTTTCGGAGACCAGACATTGACGCCCGTTTCCTATCAAATCTCTGCGTCCCAGTGTTTCAAGGGCTTCTCTGACGGCATTTGCATTCTCCGGCATCCAGTACTGCAGAAGAGCGCGCTGCATTTTGCGTTCCGCAAAACTTTTCGGCACGTACACCGCTTCTCCGGTAAGAGGGTCCAGCCCAGTGTAATACATACATGTGGCAAGCGAACCGGGGGTTGGAGTAAAATCTTGAACCTGTTCAGGACGCAGGCCGCTGTCTCTTATGTACTCTGCCAATTCCAAAGCATCTTTCAGTGTAGAACCGGGGTGTGAGGACATGAAGTACGGCACAAGAAATTGTTTCATTCCAAGCTTGCAGTTCATATCCCTGTACTGCCTGATAAACTCGTCCGTGACTTCGCGCGGAGTTTTTCTCATTCTTTTCAGAACAGCGCGGCTGACATGTTCCGGCGCAATCTTGAGCTGACCGCTTATGTGATAACGGCAAAGTTCTTCAAGAAAATTATTTTTTTTGTCTGCAAGTATGTAATCATATCTAAGCCCGGAACGTATAAAAACTTTCTTCACGCCGGGCAGAGCTCTTAATTTGCGTAGAAGTTCTATATAGCCTGAGTGGTCGGCTTCCAATTTTTTGCACGGCTGAGGATACAGGCACGATTTTCCCAGGCAAGCCCCCCTTTTCAGCTGCTCGGAGCATGCGGGTTCTGTAAAGTTTGCGGTGGGACCGCCCACATCGTGAATATACCCTTTGAAACTGTCCATCTGTCTCATGCGTTTTGCTTCCGCAATCATAGATGAATCGCTCCGTCTCTGTATTATCCGTCCCTGGTGTGACGCAATAGCGCAAAACGCACATTCACCGAAACACCCACGATGGCTCGTTATGCTGAAACTCACTTCTTCCAGCGCGGGCACTCCCCCGGCGGCGTCGTAGTCGGGGTGCCATTTCCGTGTATAGGGATATAAATAGACAGCATCCATCTCACCTTCTGTAAGAGGGCGCGCGGGCCTGTTATGAACAACATGCCATGCCCCCTGATCCTGTATCAATCGGTTCCCGCGAAAACTGTCCTGCTCAAGGTAGAAACGTTTGAATGCCGAGGCAAAAGCACTCTTATCGGCTTTAACTTCTTCGTAAGAGGGCAGCACAATTGCATCCGCGGCACTTTCGGGATTATGAGTTTTCCAGCAAGTGCCCGGAATATCGCGCAGAGAAGAAACCGGAGCACCCTCTGCAAGAGATCTTGCAATCCGAGCAGTTGCAAGTTCTCCCATACCGAAAACAAGAAGGTCGGCTCTCGAATCAACAAGAAGAGAGCGTCTTACGCTGTCGCTCCAGAAGTCATAATGCGCCATGCGTCTGAGACTTGCCTCAATACCTCCGATTATCAGAGGGATATCCTTCCAGAGTTCTCTTATTCTGTTGCAATAAACAACAGTGGCTCTGTCGGGGCGCTTGCCCGCAGCTCCGCCCGGGGTGTAGTTGTCATTCCTGCGTTTTTTGCCCGAGGCGGTGTAATGATTCAGCATAGAGTCAAGGTTTCCGGCGGAAACCATCACGCCGAGCCTGGGTTTGCCCATCTTGGCAAAGTCATCAGTGCCCCGCCAATCGGGCTGAGCAGATATGCCGACTTTGTATCCTCTGGCTTCAAGACACCTGGCTATTATGGCATGGCCGAAACTTGGGTGATCAACGTAAGCGTCGCCGGTAACGAGAAGGAAATCCAATTCATCCCAACCGCGTTCTTCCATGTCTGACCTGCTGACCGCGATAAAATTTTTTCTGGTCACGACCTTTTTGTTATCATTTATCTCCATTTGGACACAACTCCGATTTATTTAAAATTCATACGGCGCACTGCGCACACTCTTATTATATAGTATACTCGTGCAGCAATGGGAGGAATAGTTAATGGCGGATAAAATCAGCATCAAGAACATTATTTTTGAAGTAAGACCAAACCCCAGAAGAAAATATATTGCAGTCGGAGTGGACTATGACGGATCATACTACATAAAGTGCCCCTTGGGTTTTGACGAAAAAATGCTAAAGCAGACTCTCTTTGCACAAATAGAAGAATTCATCGCAAAGCTTGAAGGCAAAGGAAAAACATCGCCGGTTCACAAATACCTTCAAGGGGAGCTCTTCTTCTTCAAAGGTGAGAGGTTTCCGCTAATACGATGCAGCGAGAAAACTACACCCCAGCTTGAGTTAAAAAATGGCGCTTTTTATATTGCCTCTGATACTGAGGGGCGTGAGTTTGAGCTCTTTGAACGCTGGTACTCGCGCAGTCTGTACAACGACATAAAGGAGATACTTCCTTTTTGGACAAAAAAATTAGAGGTATCTCCGCTTAGGGTCTATATCAAGACTGTAAAAACACTTTGGGGAAGCTGCTCCTCCAAATCTAGTATTACCTTCTCCACAAGGCTTGCTTTGGTACCGCCTGCGCTGCTTGAATACGTAATAGTGCATGAGCTGTGCCACATGAAGGAGATGAATCACTCTTCGAATTTTTGGCTGGAGGTAGAGAAACATATTCCCGACTACGCGTACAGGCGTTCCGAACTCAAAAAAAACAGCAGTCTGTACGTATGGTAGCAGCAGAGATAAAATACACATCAGGCAGAAAAAGTCAGTTGCCGTGCCATATTGGAGGATACATAAAATGCCAGATAAATTCTCATATCCGCATAATTTCGTAAAATATCTTGGAACGGGCGGCGCAAGATTTTGCATGATGACACAAATGCGCTGGACCGGTGGAATATGGTTTTCATACGGAGGGCTGAACGGCGTCATTGACCCTGGACCGGGAAGCCTACACCACGCTTGCTGTGCCTCGCCGGAGCTTGATCCGAGAGAGGTAAGAGCAATAATCCTGACACACAGGCATCTTGACCACAGCACGGATATAAACGTTATGGCAGAGGCCATGACTGCGGGAGGATTTGAGAAACGCGGCAAAATATTATTGCCGCAAGACTCTTTCGCACAGCGGGATTCCGTCCTTCTCGACTACTGCGCCAAGAAAGTCGAAAGCGTTACGGCAGCGCGGGACGGTGTAAAATTTGACATGGGATTAGGAGTCACGGCAGAGCCGGTCAAGCACATTCACCACGGAGTAGAGTGCTACGGAATGATAATGCGCAAAGAGGGACTTCCGACATGGGGCGTTATCAGCGACACAAAGCCGCTTGATACGTTTGCTGAAAGATATTCGGAATGTGACTATATCTCGATAAACGCAACCTTTCCCGATAAAAAGCCTCGATTGGAGCACATGTCCATGGCGGATGTGGGTGAACTTCTGGAATCACTGCACCCTAAGCTTGTAACAATCGCGCACATGGGAGTTATTCTGATTGAACTGGGCCCCGAAAAATACGCGGGACAAATATCAACTGCGCAGACAAAAGTAATCGCCGGCAAAGACGGCATGGTTGTTGATATTGAAAATTTAAATGTCTACGTTCCGGCCGAAACGGAGAGAAAGGATGATGACTATTACCTCGTAAAGTAAAGCCTTGCACACAGGACAAGGGTAACAATCAGATTCACTCTCATCGAATATATCTCATTGGACCATGCGGCCTTTGCATCAAAGGGGCGCTCATGCTCCGAAATATCAGGAAAACCTTTGCGAGGCAACGGAAAAAGCGGGGGAACTGTATCTTTGAAAGATGAATATTGCCCCTTAAATTTGTTCTCTAAAAATTTTTCCTCCGCCGGAATAATTATCATCCAATAGAGAAAGAGAAACGCTGCCGAAAAAGCAAGAACCCACATCCATCCCAGCATCAGCGACCAACCGATGCCCATAATAAAATTACCTGCATACAATGGATTGCGAACCCACTGATACGGCCCCCAAGTCACCAAGACGGGGGCGCCTATGACTTCCGTTCTATATTTCGGTATGTACCCTGCTGCCCAAAATCTCAAAATCTGACCTGCACCCAGAATCAGCACACCAAAGACAAAACGGCACAAGCCAAAATCTACCGGAAAGACAAGTGCACTTACGGCAAATATTCCCCAAAACAGCCCCCTGCATCTGAAAGCAAGCGAGCTTACCTTTTCACCGAGTTCCATTATCAAATCCTTCACTCTCTTCTTTCATAACCTCGTCTACACCGCCCCATCCAAGCAGTCTGACAGCGATAAAAGTTCCAAGGGCAACGCCTGTATACTCCGAAAGAAGTCTCCACGCAACAGCCATAACTCCTGCCAGATTCCACGGCACAAACAGAGCAAAAACTGCAGCGGCTCCCCCCTCCGCAGCTCCGCTCCCTCCGGGAGTCGGGACAAAGTAAAGCAGAAAGAGCAAAAGAGATTCAGCCAGCATACACTGCATATATTCGACATCAAAACCCATCGCCAATATAAGGCACGGCATCACAGACATGTACACCCAAAGATGGGCTACGGCTACAAACAGTGAAATAAAGAACCACTTTCTCCCTGTGGAAAAAAACAGTCTTATATTAACGCTGTAGCTGTCTATCTCCCTATTCACCCACCTTGCGGCGCGCAAAAGCCGCTTTGGCTTCAGAACACCTATACGCTTCATGCGGACAAGGAAACCGCTGCTCCAACGTTTGATCCACTGAGGGCGCAGCACGCTTACGACCAACAAGAAGGCAGAAACAGATACAAAAAAGATTACATAGGCGACAAAATAACGAAGCACGCAATGTTTGCTAAAAAACTCAGGCTCCGCAACAAGGGAAAAAGGTACGACCAAAGCAAGAAGAAAAAGCACCTGTAGTGTACGCACCAAGGTTATTGCAACAGATTTACCCACGGAGACGCCGCTCTTATACAAAAGATATATCTGAAAAGGGCCCCCGCCGCTCTGCATCGGTGTAATAGCGGAACCAAAATAGTTTATCCAGACGACGCCGAGCGTCTGCTTAAAACTCAGAGACTCACCTGCGGCCTTCGCCAAACAGACAAACTTTAAAGAATCGAGACACCACATCAATACGACAAGGAAAGCGGCAAGCAACAACAACGAGCGGTCTGCGTTTAAAAGTATATTAAACGTTGCGGAGTCTATGCTAATAAACAATACTGCGACGATAGACACAACTACGATGGACACAAATATCGAAAAACTTTTTCTTACCGTCAATAACAGGCCCCCCAACAAACAGCACTAAATATCAAGGTCGGTCCTTATACAAACAAAAAAGCAACAACAGGGATATTACCATAATTACGGAACTTTGTCCCCTGTATTCACAGCCGGACTGCGCTTTCAACTGTCTGAGGCAGAGAAATACTCCTCAGGAATCATAGTCAGACCGTCTTTCCAAGCAATTGCGGCAGCCTTTGTTCTGTCCGCTGCATCCAACTTCTTAAGCACGTGGCTGACATGATTCTTCACTGTTTTCTCAGAGAGTATCATACCAGCCGCAATCTCCTTGTTTGTCATGCCTTGCGCAAGCCAAAAGAGAACCTCCCTCTCACGAGGGGTTAATTTTTCAAGAAGATCCTCTGCCGCTGTATCATCAGCATGGGCGCGCAAATTTTCAAGCACGTCATTGCTCACATATTTTTCGCCTTTTGCAACAGAATAAAGCGCCTTAAAAAATTCGTCCAGACCCGTTCTATCAGTTATTAATCCTATTATCTCAAGCTCGTTCAGAAGCTTTATAAGCTCGGATGAGGGGTCTTTGAGTATAAATAAGAAACGTGTGGACTTCGCGCACCTTTTAAGCTCGCGGACGAGTTGTATCATGCTGATATCAGGTAAAATCTGACCTATGACCGCAATATCAGGCGTTCTTGAAAGAATGCTCCTAATCGCATCAACCCCTGACACGACATCATCCGCCACATAAAAATCTGTTTTATCGGACATCGCAAATTTCAGCGCATCGTTAAAAAGTCTATTCCCGTCAGCAAGAATTACCGCAAATTTCTTCATACTTACGCCCCCATCTGTGATAGGATATTAGGGAGAATCGTGAGGAGGAATCACCACTGAAAGACTTCGAAGAAACGTATCCCATATCAAAAAAAATATCCCGTTTTGTCGGCGAGTCCATAACGGATTATAGCATGATACGCGAAAATGACAGAATCATGATAGGCCTATCAGGCGGCAAGGACAGCCTTTTGCTCTCACTTGCCCTTGCTGTATTCAAAAAGAGAAGCCCTGTCAATTTTTCGCTGCGCGCATGCCTGATAGACCAAACTGACGGAATAATGGAAACGGAAGGGCTCAAACGCTTCATGGAAAGCCTCGCAATACCTTTTGAGATAATTCTGCACCCAACCTACAAAATTATCAGCGACAGAGAAGAACGCTCGCCTTGCGGACTGTGCGCAAATCTGAGAAGAGGAATACTCGCAGGTGAAGCCCAAAGAAACGGATGCAGCGTGATAGCGCTGGGACACCACAAAGATGATGCGGTGGAGACCGTTCTCCTGAACCTCCTGTATGGCGGAAGATTTAAATGCTACCACCCGCACCTCTACATGAGCAGAACACAAATAAGGGTTATCAGACCGCTGCTGTACGTTGAGGAAGCAAAAATCACACTCGAAGCGGAGAGGCTCTGTCTGCCTATCGTAAGCTCCTGCTGCCCCTATGGAGATAAATCAAAAAGAAAATCGGCAAAAGAGCTGCTCGCAAGAATAGAAGAAGATGCGCCGGACTTTAAGAGCAACATAATACACGCCCTAAAAAACATGGAGGAGTCTGACGTCTGGAAGGCGAGAATGTTAAACGACCCTGAAAATGCGGAGCTGCCGTGCGAATAGTAAGCACGGCAGCTACACAGAACAACATCTCATAAAACAGTCCGAAGAGCGCATCAAAAAAGAGAGCGCTTTCTCTTTGATGCAACGGCATAAAAAGATACCGAAATTAAAAGGACAAGCCCGTCAACAAACCTTGTCCAAAACCCCGACCAACCCGATGAAACTATTCCTGCCTCTATTATCCCCATTATGACGGAACCAACAAAAGTTCCCCACACAGTACCTGTACCGCCATATACAGATGTTCCTCCTATGAACACTGAGGCAAAAACCAAAAGCAGATACCCGTCCCCTTGAGTAGGCCACCAGTTAGCCATTTCCATCGTAGCCAATATTCCGGCAAACGCCGCGGCAAACCCGAGGTACATAAACGCACCGATTCTTGAGGAATTCACAGAAAGCCCCATCATCATGGCAACTTCGCGGCTGTCTCCTATAAAACGGAGGTTGTCGCCGAATGACGTTCTGTGATAGATAAGGGACGTGAATAATGCAAATGCAAGAGCCCATAATGCCTGAACGGGAACACCGTATACTCTCCCGATAAAAACGGAAGCAACCGCAGACTCTCTCAAAAAACCCAGAGAAAGAGCCGTGCCGCCGGAAAGAAGCATCACACAGCCGCGCCACAGAAAATCGAATCCTATAGTGGCGACAATTGCGGGAACCCCCGTACCGACAATAACGATACCATTCAAAGCGCCTATAAAACAGCCCGTCAATATTCCGGCGGTAAATCCCAAAAGCACGGAACCGCTGCTTTCCGAAACAACGGCAAAGACAAAACCGGACATAGCCATATTAGATGCAAAAGAGAGATCCATCTCACCTGTGACGACAACAATAGTCATCCCTACAGCAACTATCGTGATGAACGGTATTGTTGACATAAACGACAGATAAATATCCTTTGACAAGAACGACTCGGGAGCAAGGCAGACGAAAAAGGCCCACAGAGCCGCAAGAACTCCGCTGATAAGCAGTTGATTTCTGTTCGCAGTAATAAAACTCATCGGCTCGCCTCCCTTAGTTTAAGCAATAAAGATTCGAGCGTCAGATCTTTTTTGTCACACACACAAAAAACACGTCCATGAGACAGAATCACAAATCTGTCGGCTATACTCCAGGCATGGTCTATACTGTGAGTGATTATAACCACAGAACGCCCTTCATCTCTTACAATACGGGCAAAATTTAAGACATACTCCACTTCGTTAACGGCAAGTGCCGTCGTTGGCTCGTCCAACACAACGACCTCCGCGCGAAAATACATAGCGCGCCCAATGGCAAGGCCTTGCCTTTCCCCGCCGGAGAGGACAAGAGCAGGTGTATTTGGAGATATACCGGCTCCCGAAAGCCCAAAATCATCAATGATTTTCTGTGACGCTTCGATCTCGGCTTTGACATCAATAAGACCGAAGCTATTTTTTATGTGCCTGCCGGCAAAAAGGTTGCGCCAGAGAGGCTGCGAATATCCGAGCGCCCTGTCCTGATAAACCGTCTCTATTCCAGACTCCCTGGCCGAGCGCACATTCCATTTCCGAACATCTTTCGTATCTCCGGATATGACAATCTCGCCGCTGTCTTGGGTGTACAGACCTGACATTATTTTTATCAATGTCGATTTTCCCGCACCGTTATCCCCCAACAAAGCGACGACCTCACCTTTCTTAAGGCAAAAATCCACGCCCCTGAGAGCGTGGACATTGCCGAAAGATTTGGAGATATTCTTCATTTCAAGAATATAATCCATATCTAAATGCTAACGTATACCTTTTTTGGCGAGAGGTGCGACTACGTCGATATTCTTCTTTGTAACAAATCCGCCGGCTGTATCAACATACACACCGCCGAATCCGCCGCGCTTCTGCAATACTATCTGAGTAACGGCAAGATATCCCATCATATAAGGCTGCCCCTCGGATACCAGTCCAACATATCCGCTCTTTATAGCTTCCGCAGTGGCAGGCGAGAGGCTGAAGCCTGCGATATTGACGCTTCCCGGCTTTATGTTGGCTGATCTCAAAGCATTGCCTGCCTGTGCGGTCAGCGCACCGTGGTCAATAACAACAAGCTTGCAATCCTTGTGTGAGGTAAGATAGCCGGTAAGAATAGGCGCACCGAGAGTGGCTTCCTTATTTGCTTCGGGAGAAATCTCCAGATAATCCGCGTTCAATCCCGCCTTCTTGAAAACATCAAGTATAGCCTTTGCACGAAGTCCGCGTCCCGGAACACTCTTCAGCCCCCAAACAAGGACTTTGTCGCCCTTTTTCAAACCAAAATGGTCAAGACATCTCTCCGCCATCATTTTTCCCTGACCATAGTTGTCGACTCCGATATAGCTGTAACCCTTCGACTGATACTTTGCAAACGTCTTGGGAAGCGGAGTATCCACACAAGCTACGGTAATGCCGGACGCTATAGCCTTGCCGATAAGGGGCTCGTACGCATTATCGCCGGGCGCACCGATTACGACCATTCCATCCGGCTTTGAAGCAAGTCCCTGACGGAACTGCGTGATCATCTTCTCTGCATTCCAGTCCGAATAAACAAACTTAATCTCAACACCGAGGTCCTTTGCCGCAGCCGAGGCTCCGTTCTGCAAAACTGTGGCATACGACTCGCCGGGGCTTCCGCCGGCATCAAACCAGATTTTCAATTTTTCCTCTGCGGAAGCACTTCCGGCAAACACGGAGACAAGCAAAACGACGGCTAACAAACGCTTTAACAAAACAAACACTCCCTATTCATATATTTTTCAGAAAAAGTTAAATAGCAAAAACACACGGGACAGACATCGGCTCAGAGCAACATCACACCGGAGAAATGCGATACGGAGACAAAACAAACCGTAACAGCAAAACTCAGGCAGAATACCGAGAATGTAAGAAAAATTTATTACGAAGAATAAAATAACAGGCGAACCACTTGCGTAAGATGTTTCGAGAAGAGTTGCAAAATCTTAAAAATCAGCGGGCGGCGGCTATTCTATCCTCTGTAAAAAAATGTATTCCATACATTTTCATGCCGCATCACAGATGTCCGTACATAGCCACGCCTCCCTTTCCAAGATTTCAAATGTCACAAAAACGACAGTGTAATTCTACATTGCAAAACGGCATAATGCAACTGTTATATATTACGTATAAAAACGTAAAAAAAGAGACCTAAAAAACAGAGTAATAAGCATTTCTGCATATTTGACTATTACTGTTCTTTTTGATATACTCACGCAGCAGAGGTGAGAACGTTGCCTGAAGACAAGACAGTAGCGCAAAACAGAAAAGCGCGCCATGAGTATTTCATAGTTGAATCTTTCGAAACCGGCATTGTTCTCTCCGGGACGGAAATAAAATCTGTCAGAGATGGGCATGCCAATCTTAAAGATGGATTCGCAAAAATTGAGAACGGCGAACTCTGGCTTTTTAATGTTCACATATCGCCATACGATAAAGGCAGTTATTACAACAAAGACCCTATGCGTCCAAGAAAACTGCTGGTACACAAAGCAGAAATCAGACGGCTTCTCTCCAAAACAAGAGAAAAAGGACTGACCCTCGTCCCGCTCAAAATATACATAAAACAGGGAAGATGGGCAAAGTGTGAACTCGCGATAGCGAAAGGCAAGCAGCTGCACGACAAACGCGACACAGAGGCGGAACGTGACGCGAACAGAGAGATAGAAAGAGCAATACGAAGAAAAGCACGCGGAGAAGATTAAAACGACTCTTGCGGGTACATTGAAAAGCGCACAAGCGCACTATAAGGGGACGTATGGTTTCGACAGCAGGTTGGAGGATCGGGAGGAGCGGGTCGAGGATGGGGAATCCTCGTTAATCCGGCTCCAAAACAATAATCGTCAATAACGA
>CAZBYL010000015.1:0-9619 GCA_964496275.1 uncultured Synergistaceae bacterium
AAAGATAAGTAGAGCTGATTATACAGTATCAATGTGCGTTGCGCAAGGGTTTTGGGTAAAATACGGTATCATGAGCGCCGCAATACCGACAACAAGTTAAATTTATGATGATTTGCGCACAGTTTTCCGCCCCGTGTAGGTTATGCTGCGTTTCACGTTTCGTTCGGAATGATGCAAATGTTGCGTGACGAAAAATCCAAAGATGCTTTCTATTTACCAATATTACAAAATTTTCATTTTTGGAAAATAAGGAGCCAGTCCGCAGCGTCGATGATCTTGATGCCCTCATACTGGTACTCGCCGTGGCGCGTGCGGGCAATCAGCATTTTGGGGTAGGCGTCTTTAATTTGCAGCAGGGGCGTGACCTCCCGCTTAAATGTATTTTCATCCATAATATTGTCAGAGACCTGTATATAGATTTTCTCACTGCGTTTAATGGCGACAAAATCTATTTCTTTCTTGTACAGAACACCCGCATAAACTTCATAGCCTCTGCGCAGCAGCTCTATTGCCACGATATTTTCAAGTACTCTTCCGTAATCCATATTTTTTGTACCGAGCTTTGCATAGCGAAACGTGTGGTCGCTTAAATAATACTTATCATTACCGGAAAGATACCTCTTGCCCTTGACGTCATATCTGCGGACTTTGTAAAAAGCAAAAGCGTTGCACAGATATTGTATGTATGTGCCGATAGTAACGTGATTCGCCTTCTCCTTTAAACTGCTCAAAACATTGGCTATGTTCCGCGCCGATGTCAGATTGGAGATATTATCCATCAGAAAATCTGCGATACCGTCCATCAGCCTCATATTTCTGATTTTATATTTTTTGCGGATATCCCTTACGATCAATGTGTTAAACACGTTAGCAACGTAATCAAACTTGGCTTCCGGCTCTCTGTACAAATATGACCCCGCCATGCCGCCTTCGCTAAGATACTTATCAAAGCCCTCATATTTATCGGAGTATGGGAAGTATTGCATATACTCGCCGAAGGAGAACGGATACACTTTTATTTCAAATGTTCTTCCGGTAAACAGCGTAGCCAAATCAGAGCTCAACAGGAAAGCATTGGAGCCGGTAATGTAGATATCAAATTTTTCAGACGCGTGCAGACCGTTGATTGCCTTTTCAAAACCGCCGCACATTTGGACCTCATCTATCATGACAATATTCACTTTGCCTGAATCATACTGAGAATTTACATAATCGTACAACGCTCTGTATTCAAGCAGATGCTCATATTCCGGCAAGTTGAAGTTGATATGAACGATATTGTGGTTTGAGATATTTCTTTCGATATGGCCTTTGAAAGCCGCAAGCAGCTGAGATTTACCGCTGCGGCGCACGCCGGTAATCACCTTAATGTCCGGAGTCCCCATCACTCCGATAAGTTTTTTCAAATATAGGTCTCTTGTGATAAGTTTCATCCCGACTCACCTCGCCCATATTATACCGCTTCTATTTACCAATTTATATAAATTTTCAAAAATGGTAAATAGAAACGCCGCTTATTCCGTTCGGCCTGAAGAAATTTCGTGTTACGAAAAACAAAAGACACTTTCTGTTTACCAATATTGCAAAATTTTCATTTTTGGAAAATAAGGAGCCAGTCCGCAGCGTCGATGATTTCAATGCCACTGACGATACTCTGCGCGGCGTGCGCGGGCCGTTCGGGCTGCGCGGCCTCTACCCCTTCACGATTTTCTTTACTCCTTTTTTGGTGAACCACTCTTCGGCTCGGTCGCGGTTGTCGCCTTGGAGGATTATTTTTTCTTCTTCCACGTGGGAGCCGCAGCCTAGGGCTTTGCGGAGTTCTTTTGCGAGTGTTTCTCTGTCGCAGGCGCACTCTTTGGGGAGGGTGACTACCGTTACGGTTTTGCCGCCTCGGCCTGCGGTTTGGCGGGACAGGGAGACTTTTGTTATGGAGGTTGGTTTGTCCGCGTCTTTTGGGGCGGTTTGCGCGGATGTTTGTTTTTCTTCTTTTGTATTTTCGGCGCTTTCGCCGCTTTCTTTGCCGAGAAGGGCTTTGAGGCTTATTCCGAAGCTTTCCGTGCCGCCCAGTGTGAAGCCTTCCGCCTCTTTGATTTTTGTTTTTTTCTCTCTCGCCATGTTTTTTCTCTCCTTGCAGTGAGCTGCGTATTTTTTTCGTTCGGCGGGTATTATTTTTTGTTTGTCAGGAGCTTTGGTTACAATTATAATTGTTTCTGCTTGGAACGGAGTTGATTTTTATGGTTAATTTTGAGGCTTTCAGGGAGAATCTTTTTTCTACCATTGCCATGCTCGGCGGGAATCCGGGGGGCAGGATGTCCCGTTTTCCTTCGGGTTCCGTAGCCGCAATGACGGGGCTGCCTTATGCTGGGGAGAATTATGCCCTTTTTAATTCGCGCGCCAATGTCTGCGAGGTGGCGGAGACTTTGGATTTTTTCGGCTGCCGTGGTATTCCTTTTGTGGCGCCGGTGCTTCCCGAAGCAAGAGAGAGGATTTCTCCCGTGCTTGATTCAAACGGGCTTGGCATAAAGAATCATTATACGGCGATGATGCTTGCAGCGTCCGACAAGTTTCTTCCCGACCCTTATGTTTTTGAGGCGGACGAGGAAAGCCTTGAGAAGTGGGCGGATACGGCGTGGTACGGCTTTGGCGGAGAGGCAAAGACTCCGGATGCGTATTATGATTTTACCCGCTATTTGATGGGGCGGTGCGAGAACAGGCTTTTTCTTTTGGAGGAGCAGGGGAAGTCTGTCTGCTGCGGGCTGCTGCATAAGAGCCGTATGGCTTGCGGGCTTTATTATTTTGCTACTTTGCCGGAGTTTCGGCGCATGGGGTTTGCGCGGCGGCTTATGAATTCTCTTGCCTGCGCGGCCTTTGAGACGCACAGCCTTTTTGTGCTTCTGGCAACGGAGGAGGGTCTGCCTTTTTACCGCAGTTTCGGTTTTGAGGAGATGGCGGAGATTCCTATCCGCTCTCTTGAGCGCGAGGTTTAGAATTTAACGTTTTTTGCGAAAGGGGAGGGTGTTGTGACTCTCGAACAGCTTTTGAGAGACGCGCCTGCCGATTGGGTTATCTGCACGGGCACAGGCGCAACCAAGAATATGGTGCTTTCCGCCGTTATGGACGGAGCCAGGGATTTTGACGCGGTGGCTCGGTCTGTAGAGCTTTGCCGTGAGAATGTCTGCGCCGCATCAAACAGTTCGGGACGCGGCTGCCGCGAAAATGTGGAGACTCTGCTTAAGATTTATGTGCCGATTTACGATTTGATTTTCGAGGGCGGGGGCTGTCACCACAAGCACGGCCGCCATGAAAACAAGAGCTGCACCGCCGAGGATTGCAAGAGCTGCGGTTCATGCAAAGAGTAATAAAGCCCCCCTGTTTTGGGAGCAGGGGGCTTTTTTTGTTTTTTGAGACGGTGGGCAAAACTTTTACCGAAGCAGAAAAGCACAGGGCTCATGGGCCTTGCCGCTTACGGGAATATTACGTGCTTTGCAAGGTGCCGTACCCCTACGGCGCAGGACATCTATCCAGGTAGAGATATGCCGCGTCTCCGCCGCTGTAGGCCCCCAGCTTGGAATAATCCCCCCAGCGGGCTGTCTTAAACGGCATACCCTTCTCCGTCAGTCTGCTGAGTTCGCGCCGCACTGCATTCTTTTGCGAGTCGCTTCCTTTTCCGTCGCTAATTGTGTATATCAGCCATATTCCGTGCTGGTGTAATGATTGGTCGCCTGCAGGCACACCGCCCCATATTTTGAACCCAGGGATTTCCGCGCCTTTTCCGTCAGCATACATTTGCAGCAATTTGCCTACTTTTCCAGATTCGCTGTGATGTCCGTCGTGGTTTCCTGTCGTAAGTAGCTGTCCTTTGGGATAGTCCAGTCTGTACATCACGGCGGCGGCTTTGATGACGTGAATATCATTAACAATCTTTGCGACTTCCGCCTTGTCGCTCGCACTGCCCACACCCAGCACCATCATACCGGCAAGTATGCCGATGATTATGATGACGATAAGGAGCTCAACCAGAGTAAAGCCGTTCCGCCCGCATGCTCTAGTGCTCACAGAAAGACACCTCCGATGCCTGTTGCGATATTTTGACACCAATGAGCCGAATATTATTTAGGAGCCTTCTTCTGAAGAAGATTAAGTTCACGTATCAGCTTTGACACTCTCGCGTCCGTGGCGGGCTTTTTGAGCGCTGCCTGGGCGGACACGTCGCGCCCCCAATAAGCTTTTGAGGCGTCTCTGTTCTGGTTTATGACGCAGCCTTCAACAGAAATTCCGGCAAACAGACCTTTTGACATGGAGTAGCTGTATATGGAAGCCTTTGCGCGCCCGTCCGTAGCAGCCGAAGCGTCCCGTCCCACGGGGCCCGCCGCTATAGCGACATCGGCTCCCAGCTTGAAACTGTTGCCTCCCGTGAAAGCGCGAAGCCCGTCCTCATTCGTAATCACGAGCACAAGCCCCACAGACTGCGCCCCTATCTGAAGTCCCACCGACGCGCCCGAGAGTCCCATAAACGCAGGTCCCATCCAGCCGCCTCTTTTATCCTTAATAAAGACTACACCCTCGCCGGTCTGCCCGCCTACCACAAAACCGGCCTTTGTAACGGCGGGGAATATCGCCACACCGCGGCCGGAAGCAATCACATCGGCAAGCCCCGACGCATCGCTCTCGTTTGCCATCTTATTTATAAGCTCGGCAGACATTCTAATACGGCGTTCATGCGCTTTTTCGGCGAAGGAGGCGGAGGATAGTGTGAGCAGAAAGAGCGCCGCCATAAAGACGGATAACAACTTTGAATATTTTTTCATTGATTGACCCTCCATTTTGTGCTATTTTTTAGCTATATGGTATTTATATCACACAATGATGCTTTTATGTATGCGAAAACATGATGATCTTTCTGATATTTCGGAAACTAATGTAACCATAAGGATGGTGGCTGTTTTGGAACATATTTTTGCGCCGTGGCGCATGCAATACATTCTCTCAAACTCCGACGGCAGCGAGTCAAAAGGAAGCGGCTGTATCTTCTGTGACTTTCCCAAAGAAAACAACGACGAACAGAGGCTGATTATTCACCGAGGAAAACTCTGCTTTGTCATAATGAACGCTTTTCCCTACAACCCGGGACACCTCATGGTCGTGCCCTACCGTCACACGGCGGATTTCTTGAGCCTCACGGCGGACGAAACATCAGAGATGATGAGCCTGTGCCAAACCTCTCACTCCGTGCTGACAAACCTCATGAAGCCTCATGGATTCAACATCGGAATGAACATAGGAAAAACGGCGGGAGCGGGAATAGACCAACACCTGCACATGCACATCGTACCGAGATGGGACGGAGACACCAACTTTATGCCGGTTCTGGGCGAGGTGCGAGTAGTCTCCGAAGCCCTCAGCTCCACATGGAAGCGAATCACCGAAGTATGGCCGAAGTAGAAAGAAGGGGCGTATTCACCGCTCCCGCAAAAGAGGCGGACACGGAGCTTGTGATAAAACGCTCGCGCTTCATAGGCTCCGTGCGAACCGTGCTCTCTGCCGAAGAGGCGGCGGAACTCATAAAAGAATTTCCCTCTCTCTACCCGAAGGCAAACCACCACTGCTGGGCCTACAGGGTCGGCACGGACTCGCCGCTCGAACACTGCTCAGACGCGGGAGAGCCTGCCGGAACCGCCGGGCGTCCGATTTTGGGCGTCATAAAACGTCACATGCTCGACAACACCCTCATCGTGGTAACACGCTACTTCGGCGGAATAAAACTCGGAGTGCGCGGCCTGATAGATGCCTACGGAGAAAGCGCGGAACAGGCAGCGGCGGAAGCAGGAGCCGTCACGATGGAATTTCACAACGCGCTCTTCCTCTCCTGCGGCTACGAATATTCAAAAACACTCACTACGAATTTGAAAAAATGGGGCTTCCCCGAGTCAAGACAAAATATCGTCTATGAAGAAAACGTAAACATATCACTGGAAGTCCCAGTTTCCATGAGAGAAGAAATCTCCCCCGCGCTTGAAGAAATGAGCGCAAGAGGCTTCATAGCGGAGCCGATATGGCGCGGCGAAATGCTAATCAGAGAAAAATGGCGCTGACAGGGACAGGGGCAGGAGCGGTGGGGCGTTGAACGATGGTTTAGCAATTGTTGAACAATGGTTGAGCAATTGTAGGGGCAGGGGCGATGAACTATTGTTTAACCATTGTTCAACCATTGTCCAACCATCGTCCAACTGCTGTTAAACGCTTTCGCTGTATTTTTTGTCTTTCGCGAATTTTTCGCAGGTTTTAATGAATCTTTCCGCGAGTGCGCTGTTTCCGGCAAAGTGCAGGTGTAGGTATGAGGCCAGTATGTTTTCGGTTGAGTAGCCTGCTTCGTATGTTTCGCCCGTCCGTTTTTTGCGGAAGGTGAAGGCGCAATGGTAGTTTTCAGGGTTGTTCGGCGTTGTTGATGAGAAGTGAAATTCGTGCCCCTTTATCACCGTTCCCGCATCGCATATTATCGTGTCGTTAAGCGCCGCCGCTTCCACATAGCCCACGGTTCTGAGAGTTTTGTTCATTGAGCAGGAGGCCGGTATTATTCCCGCCATTTGGTGTGTTTCACCGTTGAAGTCGGTTATGCTCTCCGTCAGGTACATGAAGCCGCCGCACTCTGCGTATATGGGCATTCCCTCTTTTGCCGCGTTCCTGATGCTCTCTTTCATGGAGCTGTTTGCTGCGAGTCTCTGTTGGAACATTTCCGGAAATCCGCCTCCGAATATGAGACCGTCCGCATCAGGGATTGTTTTGTCTTTCAGAGGGCTGAAGAATATGAGCTTTGCCCCCGCTTTTTCAAGTTCAAATAGGCTTTCGGGGTAGTAGAAGGAGAAGGCTTCGTCCTGTGCCACACCTATGGTGACTCTCTTTTCTCCGCATTTTTCGCTTTCGTTTTCCGTGTCGAGTTTCGGCGCTTCCTGTGCGGTTTTGATTATCGCATCGAGGTCGATGTTCGGCGCTATTGCATCGGCAATGTCTTTGATGTGGTTTTTGTTTTCATTTTCCTGTTCGGGGAGCAGTCCGAGGTGGCGTTCTTTTATTTGAGCAGTTTCGTTTCTGAATATCGCACCAAAGACGGGTATGCCGATTTTTTCCATAGCATCGCATACCATTTTCTTGTGATTTTCGGAGCCGACTTTGTTCAGTATGACGCCTTTCAGCATGACTTCCTTGTCGTATTCGCGAAATCCGAGAGCGATGGCGGCCGCGCTGTCTCCCATTGATTTTACGTCTATAACGAGGATTACGGGGAGTTTCAGAAGTTTGGCAATGGATGCGCTGCTGCTTATCCCGCCTTGCCCTCCGTCGTAGAGTCCCATCACTCCCTCAACGACCGCGATGTCAGAGGCGGCCGCGCTTTTTGCAAATATGGACGCCATTTTATCCTCCGGCAGGAGCCATGTGTCGAGGTTGTGTACGGCTCTTCCGCTGGCTGCCGCAAGGTATGTCGGGTCTATGTAGTCGGGGCCGACTTTGTAGGCTTGGGGGGTGATGCCGCTGCGGCGCAGGAGTTCCAGTATTCCGCTTGTTATCGTTGTTTTGCCGGATCCGCTCTGTGTCGCCGCTATGAGTATTCTCGGAATCCGCGCGCCCTGTTTGCTCATTTTTTAACTTCCCCCGGCTTCATAATATTTTTTACAACGTAGTCCATGTCTATGTTTTTTATCAGGTGCGATGCCAGGATGTCGTATGCTTTTTCTTTGGCCGAAGTTGTGTCTGAGGCTTCCTGTTCCGGAAGGCCTTTGGCGCGTCTTATGCCGTTGAGCCATTCGTTTCTGAATTTATCGTTGTGGAACGCGTTGTGAAGGTAGCTTCCCGCTGTTTTAAGTTCTCTGTCCGCAGCTCCGTCCTCTTTCCCGTCCAGTTCAAACAGGGGGTAGTATCCCTCTTTGGCGGCGTTGAATTTTGTCTCTCCGAAGTGTATTTCATAGCCGCGCACAGGGAGTTCGTTTTGGAAGTATGGGTGGACTGTTTTTCCGCTTTTTTTCTTTGTTACCTTTGTACCGGCAAAGGATGTCGTTACGGGGAGCAGACCGAGCCCCTCTATTTCCGGCAGGATTTCGTTGTCTTTGAAGTTCGGGTCGAGTATCTGTTCTCCGAGCATCTGGTATCCGCCGCAGAGTCCGTAGACGTGTCCGCCCCGCGCGCTGAACTGTTTTATTTTGTCGGCAAGTCCGGAGTCTTTCAGATATTTCATGTCCAGCACGGTGCTTTTTGTTCCGGGAAGGATTATTGCGTCGAGAGTGTCAAACTTTGTGGATTCGTCTGTCTCCGTTATCATGACGTCAGGTTCAAAGCAGAAAGCTTCGATGTCCGTGTGATTTGATACACGCGGAAATTTGACCACACCGATGTTGAGCGATGCGCCGAGTTCGCTTCCCGGTTTTTTATTCCAGTTGATGCTCATGACGTCTTCGCCTTCGATGAGTATGTCGTTAATCCAAGGCATTACTCCGAGCACCTTGACCCCTGTTTTTTCTTCCGTGAGTGTTATCGCGTCTTGAAAGAGCGATATGTCGCCGCGGAATTTGTTGAAGATTATGCCTTTGACTCGCTCTCTGTCCTCTCCGAGAAGTTCGAGCGTGCCGACCACGGACGCTATTGCTCCGCCTCGGTCTACGTCCGTGACGAGTATTACCGGTATGTCCGCCTCTTTGGCGACCCTCATGTTGACTATTTCCGCGCTGTTTAGGTTTATCTCCGCAGGGCTTCCCGCGCCTTCGGATACTATGAGGTCAAAATTTTTGTCTATGTGCGCCAGAGCTTCGCGCAGTGTCTCAAGGCCCTTGCTCATTGTGAAGGTTCTGTAATAATTTTTGTCGCACGGAGCGTCGTAGACTTTTCCGTTCAGGACTATTTCCGACGAGGTGTCTTTGCGCGGCTTCAGCAGTATGGGATTCATAAACACCTTTGCCTCTGTCCGCGCCGCCTCGGCCTGAACCCCCTGTGCACGTCCCATCTCGAGACCGTCCTCCGTTACGTAGGAGTTGTTTGACATGTTTTGCGATTTGAAGGGACAGACGCTGTATCCCATATCGGAAAATACGCGGCAAAGCGCCGTTACGATAAAACTTTTGCCGCTGTCGCTGCTTGTTCCCTGAACCATTATTCCCCTCATGGGAGATCACCCCTTGTGCTTTTAATACTCTATTCCCTCTCTTGCCGGAACGCCGTTTCTAAAGTAATGTTTTACAGGCTCCATCGCGGTCACCAAGTCAGCCGCGTCCGTCAGAGCCTTTGGGGCGTTTCTCCCCGTGAGAATAACTTCGGTGTTCTCCGCTCTTTCAAGCAGAAGGGCGAGAACTTCCTCCTCCGATACGCATTTGTAATGTATTGCCGCCATTATTTCGTCAAGTATCATGAGCTGCGGCGGGTTTTCCTTCATTATTTTTGATGCGGCTTCGAGCAGAGGGCACGGAGCCGCGCATGGGGAGCTTCCTCTGCCGCGTGGACAGTGAATCACCTCAAGACCGATTTTTTCGGCCTCCATGTGCTCTCCGCACCTTACTCTTTTCTGAAACTGTATCACAATGACGGAGTGCCCGTAGCCCATGGCTCTGAATGCGGCTCCGAACGCCGCTGTTGTCTT
>CAZBYL010000015.1:9629-43606 GCA_964496275.1 uncultured Synergistaceae bacterium
GTCTTGCCTTTGCCGTTTCCCGTGTAGATTTGTACCTTGCCCTCTCTCATGGCTCTTAGAATATTTTTCCCGCTGCTTCTATGAAATATTGGATGTCATCTTCTGTGTGAGCCGCGCTGATGAAGAGAGCTTCAAACTGCGACGGAGCGACTATTATTCCTCTTTCGCGCAGTCCGTTCCAATATTTGGCGTACAGAGCCGTGTCTGATGTCTTTGCGTCGTCATAGCTCACTACCTCTTTGTCTGTGAAAAAGAGTGTGGCTAGTGAGCCTATGCCCTGTGCCTGTACGGGGATTCCTGCTTTGCCGAAAGTCTCCTTCAATCCTGTACGGAGCATTGCCGCGAGTTTTTCGGTTCTTGTGTATATCTCCGGTGTCTCTTTCAATATTTTAAGCGCGGTGAGTCCCGCCGCCATCGCGATAGGGTTGCCGGAGAGCGTCCCTGCCTGATAGATGGGGCCGAGCGGCGCAATGCACGACATAATGTCTCTTCTTCCTCCGTATGCTCCGACGGGAAGCCCTCCGCCTATTATTTTACCGAATGTGGAGAGGTCGGGGGATATGCCGAAGTATGAGGAAGCGCAGCCGATGCCGAGACGAAAGCCCGTTATCACTTCGTCAAATATCAGGAGCGAACCATATTTTGCCGTTATCTCGCGCACTCCCGCCAGGAAGCCCTCTTTCGGAGGCACGACTCCCATGTTTGCCGCGACAGGCTCTATTATCACGGCCGCGATTTTTTCTCCGTGGACTGCGAATATTTCTTCGAGAGCCGCAAGGTCATTGTAGCGGCAGGTGAGTGTGGAAGCCGCTGTATCCTTCGTCACTCCCGCGCTGTCGGGCTGTCCCGCCGTGGCGAGTCCCGAGCCCGCCTTTACGAGCATACTGTCCGAGTGTCCGTGGTAGCAGCCCTCAAACTTTACCAGCAGCTCTCTTCCCGTAAATCCGCGTGCCGCGCGAACTGCGCTGAGCACGGCCTCCGTGCCGGAAGATACCATGCGCACCATCTCCACCGACGGCACGAGAGATGTGACGAGCTCCGCCATCTCAACCTCCATTGCTGTGGGCAGGCCGTAGCTTGTGCCGTTCTCCGCCGCTTTTCTGACAGCTTCGACAATGGCGGGGTGAGCGTGTCCCAGCATCATGGGACCCCATGAACCTATGTAGTCTGTGTATCTGTTCCCGTCCTCGTCAAAAATATATTTGCCGGACGCTCTGTTTATAAATATGGGAGATGTTCCGACGCTTCTGAATGCGCGAACGGGGCTGTTTACTCCGCCCGGCATAACCTTTTCCGCTCTTGCAAAAAATTCTTCAGACCTTGTCATTATAGTTTGCCCTCCTTCATCCATTTTGCGAGTTCAAGCGAGAAGTATGTGACGATGATATCCGCTCCGCCGCGCGCCAAACATATCGCGGCCTCGGAGACGGTCCTCTCTTCGTCGAGCCATCCGTTTGCCGCAGCCGCCTTTATCATGGAGTATTCGCCGCTCACGCAGTACGCGCCTACGGGAACTTCGCTTGCTTCCTTGACTGCGTGGAGAACGTCAAGATAGGGAAGTCCCGGTTTTACCATGATCATGTCGGCTCCCTCTTCTATGTCCAGCAGAGCCTCTCTTATCCCCTCGCGTTTGTTGCGCGGGTCCATCTGGTAGCTCTTTCTGTCTCCGAACGACGGAGCCGAGCCCGCTGCTTCGCGAAAGGGGCCGTAAAACGCCGATGCGTACTTCACTGCGTATGAGAATACGATTTTATCTTCCATTCCTGCGGCATCAAGGGCGCGGCGTATCGCGCCGACTCGTCCGTCCATCATGTCTGACGGAGCTACGACATCCGCACCTGCCGCAGCCTGAGCCACAGCGGTTTTTGCCAGAAGCTCCAGTGTCGGGTCGTTGTCCACGGTGTTGCCTTTGAGGACTCCGCAATGTCCGTGAGAGGTGTATTCGCACATACATACGTCGCCCATGAAGGTTATTTCCGGAAAGGCTTTTTTGCCCGTCCGCAATGCTTCCTGAATGACTCCGTGGTCATGGTATGCCTGGCTTCCGCACTCGTCCTTATGTTCGGGGATTCCGAAGAGCAGAACGGAGCTGACTCCGGCTTTGGCTGTCTCCTCAAGAATGTAGGGAAGTGTGTCGGGGCTGTAGCGCTTCTGTCCCGGCATTGCCGGAATTTCTTCGATTATGTTTTTGCCCTCGCGGACGAAAATGGGGTAGACCAGCATTGATGGGGCAAGTCTGGTCTCCGCAACCATATTTCTTATATTCTGCGTCTCTCTGAGCCGTCTCGGTCTTATGATCATCTATATCTCCTCCAATGTGTCTATAAGGGCTTCTATCGTGGCTTTTTTTGCAGTCTTTATATTTTTATAACCCAGCCTTGCAGCCTCTTCCGCAGTTTGGCGTCCGATGCAGCATGTGTATTTCGGGTATGTGTCGGGACATGCCTGTTTGAAGCCGCGCACAGATGACGCACTGGTGAAGAGCACCGCATCGGCGGAAGTCGGAGTGAAGAAGCTTGTCTCGTAATGGGTTTCGTACAGTGTATGCTCTTTGAAATCCGCACTGGCTTTGCTGAGGCAGTTTGTGAGTTCGGGCGAACCCTCTTCCGCGCGGAAGAGAAGTATTTTTTCCCCTGCTGCGATTTTCAGCAGACCCTGTGCCATGGATATTCCGTCATATACATCGGGGATATAATCCACGGACAGCCCGCGCTCTTCAAGTGCGTCCGCCGTTGTGCGTCCTATTGCCGCTATCTTCGCGCCGCCGATGCTTCTGATGTCTTTTTTCTCTTCGTGTAAGAGCTCAAACAGAGACTCCACTCCTGTTACGCTTGTAAATCCTATCCAGTTCCAGCCGCCGAGTTCCGGCAGGGGGGAGTGAATTGTCTCTGTGGCGATGCAGGGGAACTCTATAACTTCCGCTCCCTTGTCGCGCAGCATCTTTGAAATTTTGCCGGCTCTCTTTCGAGGGCGCGTTATTATGACTTTCTTTCCCGACAGGGGAAGGAATTTCTTCCACTCAAACCTCTCTCCCAAGGCGGCTGTCTCTCCCACCATTATGATTGCGGGCGAGTGCAGCCCCTCCTTTACGCATATAGCTTCAAAAGTTCCGAGCGTGCCCTCTATTCTTCTCTGGCGCGCAGTCGTGCCGTTTTCCACTGCCGCAGCGGGAGTATCCTTTGACATTGCGTTCTTTATAAGGGCATCGCATATTTGGGGAACGGAAGATGCGCCCATGAGGAAAATAAGCGTGCCTCCGAGTGATGCGAGAGAGGCGTAGTCCGTGTCCGCGATTCCGCCCTCTTTTGTGTGAGCCGTGATTATGTGGAGCGACGCGGCAAGCCCTCTGTGAGTTACCGGTATTCCTGCGGCGGACGGAGCCGCGATTGCCGATGTTATGCCGGGAACCACTTCAAACTCGATGCCGTGCTTCAGCAGAGCTTCTATCTCTTCTCCGCCCCGTCCGAATACGAAGGGGTCTCCGCCTTTGAGACGGAGAGTATTTTTCCCCGCGAGAGCTTCGCGCACCAGAATATTTTCAATCTCTTCCTGCGGGACGGGGTGACGCCCTCCCTCTTTGCCGACGTTTATCTTTTCCGTTCTCTCAGGTATGAGGGACAAAATGCCCTCGCCCACGAGTTTGTCGAATACCACAACGTCTGCTTCGTCAATAAGCTCTCTGCCGCGCAGAGTTATAAGACCGGGGTCGCCCGGCCCTGCGCCTACGAGCCACACCTTTCCGACGGACATTACAGAACGCCCCCTTTGCTCAGCTTTTCCGCCAAACGAGCCGCTATTTCACGTGCGTCTCGGACACTTCCGCTCATCGTTCCCTTTTCAAAAATTCCCTTTTCCTCGTCCGCGTAAAAACCGCGCAGCAGAATTTTATCGCCAGTCAGCTCGGCGTAAGCTCCCACGGGAGATGTGCAGCCTCCGCCGAGAGCCGCTGAGAAGGCTCTTTCGCAATTCGCGCAGATTTCCGTCTCACTGTCCCGCAGCGCGTCAAGGTAGGAGTAGTCCTCGCCTTCGCGCCCCTGACACGCGAGAACACCCTGCCCCGGAGCCGGTACCATCTCGTCAACGGAAAGCCGCCTCTGTATTCTGCCTTCCAGGTCTATCCGTTTTAACCCTGCCGCAGCGAGCACGAGCATCGCGTAGCCATGTTCGTCCAGCTTACGCAGACGGGTGATAACATTTCCGCGCACAGGCTCCACGGAGCGGTTCGGAAATATTTTTGATATTTGAAGCCTTCTGCGCGAGGAAGAGCACCCTATGGAACCTTCGGGAGCCTCGGTACAGTCGCGAGGAATCACCAACGCGTCCTCCGGGTCTCCTCTTTTGGCCATTGCCACTATGGGCAGGTCCCCGCCGCAGAGCATAGGCATGTCTTTCAAACTGTGAACGGCAATATCTATTCTCCCGTCCCTAAGAGCTTCCTCAAGCTCCTGCGTAAAAAGCCCCTTGATGCCGAACTTGTCCGACGCTTCGGAAAAGGGCTTCATATTTCTGTCGCCCGTCGTCTCCATCGTCACAAGTTCCGCATCAAGCTCGGGGTGTGAGGACTTTAGAATATTTATCAATATATTTGTCTGTGCGACAGCCAAAAGACTTTTTCTGCTGCCGAAACGGATTACTCTCTTCATATTCGCTGTTCTCCTTCGTCTCCCTGTTCTTCCGCGCGCCCGCACTCTTTCGTCCATTTCGGGAGGAACTCCCTCAGTTTGTCCGCCAGCTTTTTCGCGAGAGCGGGGGAGAGCGCGCCTGCCGACACGGAGACTGCCGTTTCATTTTCCGTTATAAGCGCGGGGAAGAAGTATGTGGATTCTCCCGCCGCATCGGCCACGCTTACGGGTATATTCCTCTTTCCCGCATCAATGCCGATCTGTCTGTTTGCCTCTCTGTCGTTTGTCGCTGCGACAGCTATGAATATCCCGTCAAGGTCAGAGCTTTCATACTTTCTCTCTGCTATGTCAAAGGCTTCTGCCGCAAAACCTTCCGACAGCATGGGGCTCACCACTGTGACGTTCGCACCGCACTTTTTAAGAGTGAGAGCGCGCCTCAGCGCTATCTGCCCGCCGCCTGCGACAAGTGCGCGCCGCCCCTCAAGGTCTGTCCACATGGGAAACAGGGGAGGGCGGCCCGAGTTCAGAATGCGCCTTGCCCATAAAACAGCTTCCTTCACGGAATGACCATCATCTTTTGGGCGGCCTATAACAATGACTCGGACAGCGGATTTTTGCGCCGCTTTGAGCTTCTCTTTCATACCGCCCGCGTCTCCGCCGTCCTTTGTGACAATGAGGGAGGCTCTTGTCATAGAGATCATCTCTTCGTTCATAGCCTCGGAGAAGGGACCCTGCATCGCAATAATGTGTCCCGCGCTGAAGCCGAGAGCTTCGCACTCCGCTATGACGGAAGATGTGGGAAGCACCCTTGCGTAAAGTCTCTCTCTATAATTATTTACCAAAGTGAAGCAGTGAAGTTCCTTGCTCCCGACTGTAAGCAGCACATTGCCTTCCGTTGTGTCTATGAGACTTGCCGCTTCTGCGCAGCTCCCGACTCGCTCCGTGTCGCCGAACAGTTCCGTCTCTTTTCTCAGTACCCGCATAAGCGGTGTTCCCGTCTCATTTGCGGCTTTTTTTATGTTTTGCGTGACCTCGACTGCGTAAGGGTGAGTGGCGTCGATGATGCAGGCGACGTTTTTCTCCGCTATAACTCTCTTGATGGCGCAAGAGTCAAGACGTCCCGTCATGATTTCGGCTCCCGCCGCTTCGGAGGCAAGCTCCGCGCCGTACTCCGTAGCCGCAGAATAGAGGACGGGCAGAGAGTAGTTAAGAAGTTCCCGCGCTTCGGAGGTTCCGCCGAAAATCAGCACAACGGGTCTCATCTTAGATTCTGTAGCCCCTCGGCGTAACCATTTTCCCTGCGGAAAACTTTGTCGAGCTGTTCCCTATGATTACGGTGCAGAACATGTCGATGTTCTCTTCGGACACCTTATCCAGAGTCGTTATTCCGAATATCTCGCCTTCGCGGCCCGCATTGCGCACCCAACCGGCGGGAGTGCTGCCGCTCTTATTTCTCATCAATATTTCGCAGGCCTTTTTCAAATTTTCGGGACGCCCTTTGCTTGCCGGATTGTAAAGGCAAACGATAAAGTCCGCGGCTCCCGCCGCTTCCAAACGCCGCTCAATAAGCTCCCACGGGGTGAGCAGGTCGCTTAGGCTTATCACGGCAAAGTCGTGCATAAGGGGCGCGCCCAGTACCGCCGCCGCAGTGCAGGCCGCCGTCATTCCCGGTACTATCTCTACTTCTGTTTTTCCTTCCGCTGTTTTAAGCATTATCCCTGCCATTCCATACACTCCCGGGTCGCCGCTTGAGACAAGCCCTACAGTCTGTCCCGCAAGCGAACGGTTCAGTGCGTCCGTGCAGCGAGCCGCCTCTCCCTTCATGGGCGAGGCAATCAGCTCCTTACGGCCCTGAAAATCTTCCTTTATCAGATCTATGTAGCCTTTGTATCCGATGATAACGTCGCACTTCTCAAGCGCGAGCAGCGCTCTTTCCGTCATTTGATCCCTTCTGCCGGGACCGAGGCCGACCACGTATATCATCCTCTTGCTGCCTTAGCCAGAGCACTATAACAATTTTTCGCCATCTCCAACCCAACCTTTTCTTTCATAGTGAAGAGCAATTTGTTTATCATATTTCTTGCCGCTCCCTGAATTTCTCTGTCGTTCTCGCTCGCTATGGAGGAGAGACTTTCCGTAAGCTCTCTTTCGGCGTAGGAACAGATATCTTCTATCATGGGCATGCACTCTCTCACTCCGAGCCATGACATAAAACGGTCCATCTCCTTGGAAATTATTCCCTCTATTACCGGAGTGAGTTCCGTATCTTCCGTATCCTGTCCGAGCGAATCCATGTCAAGTAGAGTGACTCCCGTGATATCTTTTACCGACGGCTCCGCATCTCTCGGAACGGCCAGATCAAGTACGATTCGCGAAATTCCGTCTCTCGGAAAGTCTTTATTCGTAAGCACAAAGTGCGGGCTTGCCGTCGCGCCTATTACGATATCGGACGAAAGCAGCGCGCTGTACCTATCTTCGTAATCTATAATCTGTACGTCCTCATGAGGAAGTCTGCCGTCTACGCGTACGCGCCGCCTTGTCATCGAAACATGCGCGCCCTCTTCCGCAAACAGGTTTGCGCAAAGAATCCCCATGTCGCCGCTTCCTATCACAAGAACTCGGGCTTTGGCGAGACTGCCGAAATATTCCTTTGCCTTGTCGCAAGCGAGACGCCCCACCGATGCCGCACGTGTGTTGGGACGCTGTTTTGCCTCTGTGCGTATCTCTTTGCCTGCCGTTATCGCGCTTTGAAACAACTGCCCCAGCACGGAGCCGCAGCACTTGAGTTCTCTCGACCTTTGCAGCGAGTCCTTCATCTGTCCCAATATCTGATCTTCAAGCGGAACTTGAGAGCAGAGTCCCGCAGCAAGACGGTATATGTGGCGCACAGCCTCCTCGCCCTTAAGCGAATAGAAATGACAGCCGCTTCCCTTTAGCCCCAGCAGCTCGGACGGGTCTTTCTTTGAAAAGATGCAGAGCTCTGTTCTGTTGCATGTCGAGACCAAAACGGCATCTTCACCCTGAGCCCTGAGCTTTTTTAAAAAATCCGCTGCTGCGGAAGATGAGAATGCGAACTTTTCTCTTATATTTATAGGCGCGTTCTTATAGTCCAGGCCGGCGACTTTAATTTCCATCGGAAGCCCTCCTGTCCCTTGCCGCGGCAAACGTTATTCCCTTGTAGAGAGTTTTACTCACAATGATGTCCCCTTTTGTCTCAAGCGCGGCGGCACGTTCGCAGACATTGTCCACTCCCGTGACTTCCAGCACCTTGCCTGATGAGGTGAAATGCCCATCCGCCTTTGAGAGCTCCTCTGCGGTGTAGGTCTTAAACGGAACGGAAAGCTCTTCCGCAAGCTCCTTTATCGCCGCTTCCTCTTTTTTTATATCAATCGACGCTATAGCTCGGACGGAGAGGAATGACAGTCCGTTCTTCTTCATAAAATCGTAAAAAGCTTCCTTCATATAATGCGGCGGAGTATCTCTTTTGCACCCCGCTCCGATTACCAAATCCTTCGGGCGCAGCCAGAGCGTGACGGGCCATGGCGCGGGCTGGAGTTCGTCTGTCACAGCGACTCCCACGCTATGTCCCGCAAGTACCGCCGAAGAGACTTCCTTGGCGGCCTTTATGTTTTCTATCGCGCAGTTGCTGTTCTTAGCCCATTCGTCCACCGCGACGAGTCCGTGTACGTCTGTTGCCGTTGTTATGACGGCGCTGCCTCCCGTGATGGCGGCTATCTTTCTTGCAAGCTCGTTTGCCCCTCCGATATGACCCGACAGCAGAGAAATAACATTCTTCCCCATATCGTCCAGAACGATCACCGCAGGGTCGCTCTCTTTGTCCTTCACAAACGGGGCTATTGCCCTTACCGCTATGCCGCAGGCCGAAACGAATATGATTGCGTCCGATTCTTTGAAACGGAGCTCTGTCCACTCGCCGAGGGATTCGGAGATCGGCAGCACTTCGCCGCCGGCAAACTTAGCCGGGGCGTATGCCGTTCCTCCGAATGTCTTTGCTATGGCGAGAGCGAGAGCTGCTCCTCTCGCCGAAAATGCGGCTGCGGCTATATTTTTCATTCTTTAGCCGCCCTGAACCCGTGGGAAAAAGATTTATCGTAGAGCTTTGACAGCTCATAATCATCACCCAAAAAGTCGCCTACCAAAATGAGAGCCGTATTCTTGATTCCTTCGGCTTCCGCCATATCTGGAAGAGTATCGATAGTGGCTCTGATTATCTTCTGTTCCGGCCACGAGGCTTTATATACCATTGTCGCCTTTGTATCTTTGGAGTATCCGCCCTCAACGAGAGCTGCGCAGGATTCTCTCAGAAGCCCCGAAGATAGGAACAAGACTATGGATGCTCCGTGAGATGCGAGAGAGCGCAGTTTTTCTCCGGCAGGAACGGGAGTGCGCCCCTCCATGCGTGTGATGATGAGAGTCTGGCTGACTCCCGGCAGAGTGTATTCAACCTGAGCTGCCGCCGCCGCCGCGCAGAATGAGCTGACTCCGGGCGTGATGTCGTAATCTATGCCGAGAGTTTTCAGCCTGTCCATCTGCTCTCTTATCGCACCGAAAAGAGAGGGGTCTCCCGTGTGCAGACGAACGGCATCGAGTCCGCGCTTATTGGCGTCCGTGAGCTTATCTATAACCTCTTCCAAAGTCATGGAAGCGCTGTCGAATATTTCGCACCCTTTAGGTGTCATCTCAAGTAATTCCGGATTAACGAGGGAACCGGCGTAGATAACCATACCGGCGCGGCGCAGGTGTTCCGCGCCTCTTAGAGTGATAAGGTCCGTTGCTCCCGGTCCCGCTCCGACAAAATGTATCATCTAAAGCACCTCTTTCTTTTCGCTGTCGGTGAGCGCAGACATTATCGTTATCGGATTCTGCGCCGCCATTATTATTGATGTTCCCAGTTTTTTCGCACGGCTTACGCTTATCTGAACCGCGTCAAAATTTGCGTAGCCCGCTCCGTTCAAAATCATAAAAGCCTTAGTGTAAGTTTTCAGCGTGACGCAGGAGACAACGACCTTGATTCCGCTTCCCAACGTCCGAACTGCTTGTAATAACTCTTCGAGCTCATCTCCGCTTCCTCCGATAAAAACATGAGTGGGGCGGGGAAGGGCGGCTATAACCTCAAGAGCCCTTCCGTTATGCACAGATGTGTTGAAGAGACGAAACTTCTTTACGTTGGCGCGCACCAGCTCCGCTGCGGGACTTTCGCACTCTACGGCACACACCTCTCCGCGGGACGCTTCAAGAGCCGCCGCAACTGTGACGGAACCTGTTCCCGCTCCTATGTCCCATACCACCGAATCACGTTCGATTTCCAGCTTGTCTATAATTACCGAACGAACCTCTTCTCTGGTCATAGGAACCTCGCTTCTTATAAACTCGCTGTCGCGTGGGCGCGTCGTTCTTGTCGGAGACGGAGTTTCGTTTACTATCATGGCAAGGGAAAGGGGGTCGTAAGCGCCGCGTGCCAGTTCCGAAGGGCGCCCTCTCGTGATGCGCTGATCGTCGTAGCTCAGGTTCTCTCCGATGATGAGCTCCGTATCGTCAAGCCCGTTCTCCGCGAGAAGAGCCGCGAGCCAAGACGGATTCTTCTCTCCGCCGCAGAAAAAAAGCGTGCTTCTGTTCTTATCCGCGGTATTCAGCACTTCCGAGTCTTTTATCTCCCGCCCATGCCCCGAAAGTATCACGCTCTCGTTCCAAGTCTCGCACACTTCCGAGGCGAGGGTTTGAAGAGAGCTTATGCCCGGAATTACTTCCACCCGCGATTTCGGAAAGTTTTTCTTAATATAGGGAAGCAGGCTGTATATGCCGGGGTCGCCCGACACGAGGACGGATACATCTCCGTTTTCCAGCTCAGCCTCTATCTTTTTCATTGTCTCTTTTAGGTTTTTAAGCTCGATTATCTTTTTGCACCCCTCGGCAAGAGGAAAGTGGCGTTCGGACACTACCGCGCATACGGAATTTTTTATCGCCGCTTCCGCTTTAAGCGTAAGAAAAGAGGGTTCGCCCGGGCCGACCCCGACCACGATTATTTTATTTTTCATCTTAGTTCCTCCGCAAATTCAGCCGAGTTTGACGTTGCTCCGAGTATCTCTCCGTCGTTGTTTATATATGCCGCGGCAGTCTTGATTTCGCCGAAAGACCTGTCCGAGCACCGTTTTGCCGTTATGTCGGCAAGAATGTTCCATAGAAAATCCATATTTTTCTCTCTCACTATCTTCATGGCTATTTCCGTCGTGGAACTCTCATAAAGACTTTTCACAGTCGCGGCATCCGCTCCCGCTATCGCGGCCTGAGTGCAGAGAGCCTCTTTTCTTCCGTCGCCCGTCCTGTTGTGAGTGTTGAAGGTTCCCGCCGCTATCTTCAGCAGCTTTCCCGGGTGTCCCGCAATAAGAATCTTCTCAAACCCGAGCCTCACCGCCTCGTCAAGCAGATAACCTATATAATTGCCGGACTGCATAACGCATCTTCCTTCTATCTTATATGCCGCGCGAAGAGATTGCTCTCCCGTGCTGCCGAATGAGACGGCTATAATTTTTCTGCCCGTTGCGGCATGAGTATTCAGCTCAAGTGTCAGAGAATCGAAGATGGACTGCTCGTTCATCGGCTTCACGATGCCGCTCGTACCCAGTATGGATATGCCCCCGGTGATGCCGAGGCGCGGGTTGAATGTGCGTTTCGCAGTCTCCTCCCCGCCCGGCGCCGAAATAATAACTCGTGCCGCTTGTTCCCCTATCACGCTTCGCACAGCTTCTTTAATCATTTTTCGCGGAACGGGGTTTATTGCCGCTTCTCCGGGAGCGACCTTCAGCCCCGGTAATGTCGCGGTGCCGACTCCCTCTCCCGCTTCAAAAGTGATATCGCCCGCGCCGCTTCCCAAAACGACCTTTGCCTGTATCGTCATCCCGTTTGTTGCGTCAGGGTCGTCTCCCGAATCCTTGACTATCCCGCAGACTCCCGGCTCTATCCGCACCACCTCAAGAGAGAGAGCTCTTCCCGAAGGGGTCTCTATACCGACAAACTCGGGAGCCGCGCCGCATACCAACCACTGTGCCGCAGCTTTTGCCGCAGCAGCCGCGCATGTTCCCGTCGTATATCCCTCTCTCAGTCCGTTTCTGTTAAGCGATTCCATAAAGAAGCGCGTTCACTATCGCGGATGCGACCGTTGAGCCGCCTTTGCGCCCCATTGCCGCAATGAAGGGTATCCCGCTCTCGGCTAAGATTTCCTTTGACTCGACCACATTCACAAAGCCGACGGGAACTCCGATTACGAGCGAGGGTTTTGCGCGCCCCTCTTTTGCAAGTTCGCACAGCCTTATGAGAGCGGTGGGTGCGTTGCCTATCGCGAATATTGCGTTAGGAGTCGCCTTCGCCGCCGCTTCCATGCTGATGACCGCTCTTGTCACTCCGCGTACCGCAGCTTCCTCTCTTATCTCAGGGTCGGACATGCGGCACACTACGCTTATGCCGAATTTTGCTGCCGCAATTTTATTTATACCGGCCGCCGCCATCTGAGTGTCGGTCACTACCGTAATCCCCGACGCCAATGCCGCCCTTGCTTTGCGCACGGCATGTTCGGAGAATTTCATCGTGTTTTTGAAATCAAAATCCGCCGTGGTATGAATGACCCTTTTGACGATCGGAAGGTTTTCCTCTTCTCCCGTCCAAGGCCCCATCTCTTTTGCTATTATGGACATACTTGCATGTTCTATCTCTTCGGGTCTCATGTGACACCACTCTTTCTCTCTATTTCACCGCCGCCGCAGATCAGAAAAACAGCGGTATTGCGGCCAAAGCTATTGTCAAAAGCGATAGGGGCAGGGTCGTCCCTATATTCCAAAAAAGCATGGATTTTGCCAAACGTCCGGGGAAAAGTCCGAAATAGTACCCCGCGTTTGAACGTACCGTGCGTGAAATTATCCCCAAACTGTTTCCCAAAAGCAGCGCAAAAACTGCCTGAGCTATGTTCAAATCACCCGCCGCAAGGCTTCCTCCGGCAAGAGCCAGAGCCGCCGAAACGTGGGCTATTGACGCGGCCGCCACTGCGAGTCCCGCAAGCGGCAGATAGTGCGAACCCATCATCCAATCTTTCATAGCTCCCTCCGCCCAAGGAACAGCCATGTATGCGACGGCGAAGAAGAACCAGGCCAGCGGCAGTGTCTTAAATATTTTGATGCCGAATTTTACGGAACGGGCCGAAGGCTGCGGAACTCCCGTCGGAGCGGCTTTGTCCCCGCTCTCTTTGCCTTTGAAAATAAAGAGCAGCAGCACGAATCGAACCGCAGTCCTTATAAGAATCACAATAGCGAAGATTGTTCCCGCCGCCCCTGCCATACTTGCCGCCATTACCAGAGTGGAGGGCCATCTGTGAAGATATGCGGGAAAAGAGAGCATAAGGGTTCCCCACTTGGCAGTTCTCTCCGTGATGCGCCCTTCGTCAAGAGCGGCTGCAAGCAGAGCCGCCCCCGCTTTTGCGGAGCCTAGGCTCACGGTAAGAGCCATGCCCAGAGTGGGGCCTATGCCGAAGCGTCTAAGCAGGGGCATAAGATACTTCATGAGCTTATCAGCAGCACCAGTCCTGAGAATCACCATGCCGAAGGCGACTCCCAGAATGATGCTCAGAGTTAAATCCAGCTCTCCCTTAAGCAGACCGGCCCAATCCATACAGCCTATCTCCAAAGCAGCATTATCGAGAGGTATTCTTCCGCAGGAGCAAGAGCAGCTTCTCCCTCAAAGATTTTTTCATCGGGAAGTCCGGCTCTGTCTATGCGGATGATTCTCTTCCACTTTCCGGCGGACATAACGACATCCTTCAGCTTCTCTTTTAACGCGCAGGGCTTGTATATAGCTGCGGAGTCCGCTGCAGCGAGCGCCTTTGCTATGTGGTCCGCCGAGTCCGTTCCGGGAATTATCGAAAGAATGTCCTCGCCCATTGCCAGGAATACGGATGCGCGTGAGGCTGCGAGAGAGTGCGCGGAGATGCCGGGAACCAGAGCCAGTTCCAGGTTCGGCACAAACTCTTTCCACACGTCATACAGATAGGAACCCGTCGCATAGAGTGCGGAGTCTCCTATCACGGGCAGCACTACAGATTCCGCTTTTTCCCATAAGGGCTTAAGCTCTTCAAGCTGCTGTCTCAATACGGCGTCGCGCTCCTTGCTGTCGTCCACCATCGGGAAAAGCATCGGCGTTGTCTTGAGCTCCTTGAGATGCGCTCTCACCACATTTTCTGCAACGCTCGCCCTTCCCGTCTTTGAATGAGGCGTGAGGACGATGTCCGCGCCTTCGATTATTTTCAGAGCCTTCACCGTGATGAGGTCAGGATCTCCGGGCCCCACTCCCACTACTGTAAATTTCAAATAGCTCACTCCCCGTAAAAAATTTTAATGAGTTCCCGTCCGCCCTTTTCGAGACTTGAAAGAGATGGGCGGCTGAGATAATACTCAGGAATAACCGCTGTCTTTACATTCTTTATCGCCGGATACCACGGACGTTTGGAAACTTCCGAGATTGTCGCGGTATTCATCGGACCGTTCTGCACTAGATATATGTCCAGCTTGCCCGCGTTCTTCAAAGTTCTTTCAAGCCCCCACGGAGCTATGGCGCTTCCCTTTCTGAGCGGCTTTGCGCCTGACGCTGCGTTAATGCCGCCGCAAAGCTCTATCAGACGTGCCGCCCATGAATCGGGTGCGCAGGTGTGAAGCTCTTTCGACGTGGCTTCCACAAGCACAGAAGGTCTTTTTTTACTTTTATGCTTTGCTGCGGACATTGCCAAAAGCTTCCTCTGCTTTGACAATTTTGCCGAAGCTTCATCGGGATTCACTCCGATAAATGCTGAAAGTGTCCTCAAATACGAATCGAACTCGTCCCATGAGGGTGTATTCAGCACGATTACTTTGATGCCTGCTCGCTCGAGCACGTTTGAAAGGTTTGGATTCTGCTTTGCCACAAGGTCTCTTACAAGCACAAGGTCGGGCTTCAATGCCATTACAGCCTCGGCTCCCGTTTTAAGCGGAAGTCTCGGGAGCTTGGGCAGAGTGGAGTCTTCCTCATTTTCCGATATCGCGACAAGGCGCGAAGCTCCGCCCAAAGCGATGATATTGTCCGTATGTCCGGGGTATAGCGACACTATCCTCGAGAACGAAGCCGCTTCCGCATGTACGGAACATAACGAGAGCAGCATCACCGCAGCTATCAAAATGAAATTCTTTGCGGATGCCATGCAATGTCACCTCCCATCGATCTGTAAGGAATAAAAGATGTTTTGTAGAGTTTTTCGAGCACAGTTTCGTTCACGGATGAGGCGGCTCCCGCAGAGGCGATAGCTCCGTCTCTCAGAGAAATATATTTATCCGAATAGGGGATAGACATATTTATATCGTGAGCGGCTACGACTACGGTCTTGCCCATGTCGGCAAGCTCTCTTAGTATGGAAAAAATGCGCACAGACTGATTTGGGTCGAGCGCCGATGTCGGTTCGTCCAGCAAAAATATATCAGGGTCTTGAGCAAGAACCATGGAAAAAAGAACTCTCTGCTTCTCGCCGCCGGAAAGCTCCGACGCGCATCTGCACAGCAAATCCGAAATTCCCGTCCGTTCTGCTGCCCTTATAATTATTTCCTCGTCCTTTGCTGAAGTTCCGGAAAATAGATTTCTGTAAGGCAGACGCCCCAGCTCTATAATCTCATAAACAGAAAATGCGGATGAAATGTCAGTCTGCTGCGGTACGATCCCCACAATCCTGCCAAACTCGCGCCGCTTTATCGCGCGCACTTCACGTCCGCCGACCCTTAGATTTCCCTTGTAGCGGCTGAAGCCGGCAATCGCACGTATAAGAGTGCTCTTGCCGCTCCCGTTCGGCCCTATGAGCGAGGTGAGTTTCCCCTCCTCGATATTACAGTCTATGCTGTTTATGACAGGTTTTTTGCCATATCCGCAAGTAAAGTTTGAAAAGGTAATCATGACGTTCTCCTTGCGGCTCCCTTTCTGCTCACAAGTATCCAGCAGAAAAAAGGTCCTCCGATAAGAGCCGTGAGGACTCCGACGGGAAGCTCTCCCATGCTCTGAGCCATTCCGTCCGCGAGAGCCAGAAGAGTTCCGCCCGTGAGGAAGCTGAAAATAATCAGAGTGCGGTGCGACGGTCCTATCACCGAGCGAAGAAGGTGCGGAACCACAAGCCCCACAAAGCCTATTATTCCAAAAGAGCTCACTGTCAGAGCCGAGGCGAAAGAGGCCGCATAGAGCAGTATCGTGCGCAGTCTTTTCTCGTTGACGCCCAGCATTGCGCCGCGCCCCTCACCGAGGGAGACCGCGTCAAGATGTTTGCCGTAAATGAATGACGGTATGATGAGAATAAAGGCGGATATCCATGCAAGAGCGGCGGTAAACGAGGACGCGCCCGAAAAGCTGCCCATAAGCCAGAGCACAATGGCGGCAAGCTTATCGTCCGCCACAGCTTTAAGAAAAGTGACGCCCGAGGACAAAATAGCGTTTGTAATTATACCGGCGAGCACGAGGTAGGCGTTGCTGCCTCCGTCTCCGAAGCGGGCTATTGCGCTCACTATCCACAAGGCGGCAAGTGCGCCCAAAAAAGCCATCGGAGTCACCATAACGGAATTCAGCATAAAGCCGAGCGCGCCGCCGAAAGCTGCTCCCGCTGCGATTCCCAGAGTGTAGGGTTCAGCCAGAGGGTTTGAAAGCAGCCCCTGCAGCACCACTCCGGCCATAGCGAGAACTCCGCCGGTAGCTGCCGCTGCGAGAAAGCGCGGAAGCCGCACGGAGCGGATGACGATAGCTTCCGGTGCGGCTGCGTCCTGTTCGGATATAAACGGAGAGAGCAGTCCGATAACGCGGGAGAGGGGAATATTCCACTCTCCGACAGCGATACGCCAGAGAGCGGTCAGGAGAAGAACGACACAGATGAGCAGCCCAAGGCGTATTTGCCTTTGGCGGAGCAGTTTTTTGTGTGTGGTTATATCGGTGTGCGGACTGCTCATCATCGTTTACAGCCTATTTCATCATTTCTCTGATTTCATTTGTAAAAATTGCAGCCATCTGCGGATCTTCGCCGAGACCGACAAGGTATGCCGAGATATTCTTATAACCGGCTTTTTTAAGCACGCTTATCCAAGACTCGGGGTCTCCCTCGTCTGCCAAATCATTGTTGGCATGGTCTCCGGCAACTATCATAAGCGGCGATAATACCAGCTTTTTGGCGCGGCTCTTTTTGAGCGAAACCATAACGTCCTCTATCATCGGCGCCGCTTCGACTGTGCCCAAGAAGAAACGTCCGTCAGCCTTCTTGTTCAAAGAGAGCTGAAGCTGGGAATAGAGCGCGTTTGCTATGTGGTGCGGCGTGCCGTGCCCCATCAGAACGATTGCCGTATCCTTATCCGCGAGCTGCTTCTCAAAACGCTTCACAAGCACATCCGCCATAACGTCGCAGTCTGATACATTGGCAATGAACGGCGTGCCGAGCCTGACTGTTTTAAACCCGTACTTTCCCTTGACAGATGCGAAGGCGTCAGTCACGCTCTTGATATCCTCATACTCTTCGCCCGGGATAATGTGCATCGGCATCACATATACGTGAGTGAAGCCGTCGTCGTTCATCTTCGCAAGAGCTTCCATCGGAGTAGGGATAATGACGTTCTGCTCCTTTGCGATTTTCCTGCGTATAATATTGGACGTGTACGCAATACGGACTTCGACGCCCGGGAAGGCTTTTTTAGTTGAATCAACAAGATTGTCGATAGCCTTCTTTGCCTGAGGCATGGACGTGCCGAACGAGGCGATGAGAATACCCGCCTTATCCTGCTTTATCGGAGCCGCGAAAGATGCCGTTGCCGCCGCAAGTATTGCCGATGCTGCCATTGCTATTGCGATTGTTCTGAACATAAACTAAATTCCCCCTCGACAACGAAAATCAGAAACGATTTTCGGACAAAAAAATAAGACACCGACTGATTTGTCGTGTCTTATCCGGTTACAGCGCAGAGAAACCTTTAACTGTAAAGGAGTTCGCCCACGCAAACACACCCCCTTCAATCCTCGGCGAAGTTATCCTGACTTCTCTTCATCCTCATTCGAACCTTCCCGGTGTGAACCAGTGGCAAACATCGAACTCGTCAGAGCTACAGTGGCGGGGCCGCGACGGAATTTGACCGTCTTCCCTTATGCCGAAGAATATTCTTTTTTAATTGCTTTCGCGATTATATCACAAACTTAAATTTTGTGCGGCGTCATTCAAATAAATATTTTGGGGAGTGACTCCACGAAATAACACTCTCTCCGTCCGTCTCCAGCTCATACACGCCGCCGTTTGGAATTTTCCAGCTGCTGTGAGGAATTGAGCTGTCCGCATGTGCGTGAAGTATGGCTCTCATCACATTGCCGTGAAGCATTATCGCGGCGCTTGAGACTCCTCTTTCGCACATCAGCCTTATAACTTTGCAAAACCCGAAAGCGGCTCTTTCGCTGAAATTGTTAAAACTCTCGCCATCCGGTATCGGCTTATCGGGAGTGTTCAGCCACTCCACATAGTTTTTATCGTCGTTCAGGTTTGTATACTTTTTGCCCTCCAAAATGCCGAGAGAACACTCCATAAACTCCGGCAGCAGAATATCGGGCTCTCTGCCGTATATGAGACGCATCGAATGTGTGCAGCGCACCAACGGAGAGGACACATAGAGCTCCGCGCCGGGATATGCAAAACGGCCGCACAGCTCCCTCTGCTCCGCCATGCCCCTGTCGGAAAGGTCCGCGTCCGTCTGCCCCGTCCAGATGTGCAAAGCGTTTGCGACGGACTCCGCGTGGCGGATTAAATATACCTTCATCTCGCAAAATACTCCCTTACAGCCCGCACAAAAATATCGTTTTCGCTTTTGGTGCGCGCCGCAACTCGTATGTACTTCCCGTTCAGCCCCGGGAAGTTTCTCGTATGGCGCACAACTATTCCCCGCTCCAAGAAGAAGCGTATTATCTCCTCGTCGTTTTGAACCTTCATGAGAAAATAATTCACGGAAGTCGGCAGAAGCTCACAGCCCGCCCTTATGAGCTCGGCCATAAAGCGGGGAACTTCTTTCCTGTAATATTCGCGTGTCCTGTTCGGAAAATCCCTGTCTTTCAGAAAAGCCGAAGCGGCAGTCTGGGCAAGAGAGTTGACGCTCCATGTCGGCTGCCTTTGCTTCATCATGGAAATAACGGATTTATCCGCCATAACATAGCCTATGCGGCAGCCGCAAAGGTGGTAAATCTTTGTGAGAGAGCGCATTACCACGGCGTTTGCAAAGCCGCGGAAGTCCGCGCCATCATCAGGTATCAGCAGAAAATCTCTGTATGCCTCATCGATGATAAAAAGCTTATCCCTGTTGTTTTGCAAAACAAGCTTCATCTCGTCCGAGGAAATATAATCCCCCGTCGGGTTGCAGGGGTTGCATATCCAGATTGTTCTGTCCTCCGCTTCCAACTCGTTCAGAGCGGCAATATTTCTTGTATCCGCGCCGAAGCTCTCCAAAGCGCGGGAATACTCTCCGTAAACGGGCTGCAGCAGAGCGTTTCTCTTGCCGTTTTGGTATGACGCAAGCAGATATATAGCTTCGTTTGAGCCGTTTACAACAAGTATCTCATCTTCTTTGCAGCCGTTTTGCTCCGCAAGGAGTGTGCGCACCTCTGATGCTTCATCGTCGGGATAGTCGCACAGAGTATGTTTCATATCCACAACGATCTCTCCGTCCCACTCAAGAGCATTTGTGTTCGTGCTGAAATCGTACACTCTGCCCGGCATCGGCAAATCAAAATTTTTGTACAGTTTTTCAGGGTTTGCCCCGTGCATTCTGAACCGCGCCATCACAGCGACCTCCTTGCAAGGAAAATAATAACAGCGCAAATTGCCACGGAATAGGTCAATATCTTATTTGCCCTCACGATGTCCTCCGCTTCAGGCTCGCGGTCATCGTCTCCCAGCCACGGACGCGCTTCAAACTCTCCGTCATAGAAGGCTCCGCCGCCCAAGGCTATATGAAGCATGCCTGCGTATGCGCTCTCCGCGTGAGCGCTGTTTGGGCTTTTGTGGTTCAGTCTGTCCCGAAGGAAGATTTTGAGTCCGTTTCTCCCGTCAAAGCCGGCTGCTTTTCCGGCCGCAAGCGCCAGAAGCGCGCCGATTCTTGCGGGAATAAAATTTAAAACATCGTCGAACTTCGCCGCGGCCCGGCCGAAATTGCGGTACTTATCATCGTCATAGCCCACCATGGAATCCATAGTGTTCGCCGCCTTGTACACCCACGCCGCAACTGCGGCATAGCCTGCGAAAGAACCTATTACCATGTAAAAAAGCACGGTGAAAACGCCGTCGATATAGCTCTCGGCGATTGTCTCCACCGTTGCTCGCACGACTCCGTCCCTATCCAAATTCTCTGTCTCTCTGCCTACTATGAAGGAGAGCGTACGCCTTGCTTCTGCCATGTTGCCCGAACAGAGAGCTCTGTAAACCGGCATGGATTCGTCATGAAGAGATCTGAACGCGATTGCGGCGTACAGCAGGTAGATGTTTACGACATGAAAGAGATATTCGTTGACAGCCTTTGCGGCAGAGGTGAGAAGCAGCACAGCCGCGGCAGTCGAAAGCAGCACCGCAGCGCAGAACAGAACGCCGTTTGCCCTGCTCTTTGCGGAATACAGCAGCTTTTCCCAGAAAGATATTATCTTCCCCACATAGATAACGGGGTGGGGGACGCCCTTGGGATCCCCAAAGAGAGAATCCAATAAAATAGCCGCAAGAATCTGCATTTTTACAAAACCTGCCTTCAAGCCTAGTCTTGTTTCGCCGTTTAAGCGTATATTTCTTGGAGGACAGTTTACCACAAGATATAAATCTAAGCATAATAAACGCCCAAACAGGTATTTGGGAGCATAAAAACAGATAAAAAGAGTAAGTTGCGCTTGACCTTTACTGTCTTATCAACAATGAGATAAGACGCTTTACTGTTCTTTTTGCATCAATAACCTCGGAGGTCAGCCCGACACAGGCTGGACACCCGTTTTCGCACTGACATGAGTCGGTTATATCAAAACATGAGCGGAGCAGCTTCGCCCCCATTTCGTAGGCTCCCTCGGCAAGACCGACACCGCCCGCTATATTGTCCGCGACGAATATCGCAGGGCGCTTGAGAAACGGATCCTTCAAAAAACCGTGCACCTGAATATCGTCCCTGTCGCACATAAGAAACAGGGGAACCGCGTTTTTCAGAAGATTTTGCAGCCCGTCCATCGCCGTCTTAAGCTCATTTGAAGAGCATATCTCATCGGGAATCTCAATCCAGCACGCGGTAGTAGTCATCTGCTCTTCCGGCAGTGATATCTCGCCGTGCCCGAGTCTTTCATGATTTGATATCCTTATCTTCGTGTACATATACGGAGCGGAACTTAAAATTACCTCTCCCCATCCGAAGGGGGCGCGGTTTTCAAATTCTTCCGTAACCTCCACCCGAGCCGTGCTTGCCGCTTCCGTGTAATAATCCACCGCGGATTTCCTTACCAAGCACTGTAAATTCTCCTGATTAAGGCTCTCCACAATGTATGACTCTCCCGCATGAAAGTAGACCGCATTGGGATAAATCATAGACGGAGCCGAAGCCCTGTCCATATTCCCGATAATTCGCGGCTTCCTCTCGTCCGTGATATCCGTAATCGTATACACATCGCAAGTTGCGCTTCTCATTGATATCTCCCCCGCGGGATAGGACGCAGCCTGCCAGTGGTAGGAGATATCGCTGCCTCCGCAGTCCGCTCTCTGCAATACTCGGTGTTCCGACAAATATTCCAGAATATCATCAATATCGCGTCCGGCGAATTTTTCTCCGCTTCTAAACGGAAGCTCAAAGGCTGAACACTTTATGTGTCCGACCTGGATATATGGATTGTACTGATCGATGCGCGCCAGTTCTGCGGGAGCCCCCAGAAACCACTCGGGCTTTGCCGCAAGAAACTGATCCATCGCAAGAGCGGACGGAACCATAACCGATGCGGACATACGCCCTCTGCGCCCCGCCCGCCCAATCTGCTGCCAAGCGGAAGCCACGCTGCCGGGGTATCCGTGGAGAATCGCCAGTTCGAGAGAGCCGATGTCTATCCCAAGTTCAAGCGCGTTTGTGCTGACCACTCCGAGTATTTTCCTGGTGCGCAGCCCATGCTCTATTTCGCGCCTCTCAGAGGGAAGGTAGCCGCCTCTGTATCCGGATACGATGGACGGGTCGCCGCCTCCCTTTACGATTTCGCGCCGTATCATCTTGAGCAGCAATTCCACATTGATGCGTGAGCGCGTAAAAACAATAGCGCTTATGCCGTTTAAAAGGGCCTTCGACGCGATGCGCGAGACCTCAAACAGAGAAGAGCGTCTCACCCCGCTCTGCTTATCCACTACGGGCGGGTTGTATATCATAAAAGTTTTCTCGGACGAAGGCGCGCCGTTCTCTGCTACAAGTGTCGGATTTCTCCCAGTAAGCTGCTCGGCGTGCTCCGCAGGATTCGCAATCGTTGCGGAGCAGCAAATAAAAACGGGAGACGCGCCGTAAAAATCACACACCCTCTTGAGACGCGAAAAAAGATTTGCCGTATGAGAGCCGAAAACTCCTCTGTACGTGTGAAGTTCGTCCACGACAATATAATTCAGATTTTTAAAGAACTCCGCCCATGAGGTATGGTGCGGCAAAATTCCCGAATTCAGCATATCGGGGTTGGTAATTATCACAGACCCTTTGTCACGCGCCTCAGTACGTTTTTGCTGCGGAGTATCCCCGTCATAAGTATATGTCCTTATCTCTGTCCCAAGAAGCATAGAAAAGCGCGCCAGCTCTGCCATCTGGTCTTGGGCAAGCGCCTTTGTCGGAAAAAGATACAGGGCGCGGGAAGCGGGATTTTTCAAAATTGACTCCGCCACGGGAAGGTTGTAGCACATCGTCTTTCCCGATGCGGTCGGAGTCACAACAACGGTGTCTCTTCCTGACATGGCAAGAGAGACGGCTCTGCTTTGGTGGCTGTAGAGAGAGCCTATGCCGGAATCCTTCAATGCGTCCGCTATTCTCCTGTCAAGGCCCGCAAAGCCTCGGTAATCCGCACTGCGCGCCGGAATCCGCTCAAAACATGTAACCTCTCCGCTGAGGCTGCAAATCCAATCGAGAAGAGAGTCCAAGCCGAACTCATTGCTGTCCTTCTTTGAAAAAAAATTAGAAAAATCCATGACCTGCGCCTCCGATGCAATCTTACGGTGCTGCTTTAGGAAATAATGCCGTTTTTTCTTCCGCGAATTTGAGTTACACTCTTATTCCCTTAGATTATACAAAAGATTTTCATACACGCTCCATCTGTTGTACAATATAGAATAACGCGGCGCAAGTTCAGAACAACGCGGCATCTGACGCAGAAACGGACGAAGGAGAGAGCCATGCAGGAATCCGGAGAGAACTACCTTGAGACGATACTCATACTAAGCGAGAGAAAAGGCACGGTGCGGTCGATAGACATAGCAAACGAACTCGGCTACGCCAAGCCGAGCGTGAGCCGTGCGGTCAAGCTGCTGGTTGAAAACGGGATGCTCTCGGTCGCTCGCGGCGGAGAGCTCACTCTGACCTCTTTCGGCTTCGCTGCGGCAAACGCGATATATGAACGGCATAAGATAATTTCAAAGTTTTTTGTGGGACTTCTCGGAGTCAAAAAAGAAACGGCGGACAAAGATGCCTGCCGCATAGAGCACGTTATCAGCGAAGAGAGCTTTGAAAAAATAAAAAAATACGTCGCGGCAAATTTTGATTAAAGTTCTGCACCCATCAATGCCCTTCCAATGACGATTACGCATGTTTCTCGTCCGGATGTCGAGAACATTGAATGTGTTAATCTCTTTCTGTCTTTTCATAAACTATTTTAACGCTCAGATTGTATAAGTATTCTAAAATACAATGTGCGGGTTTTGGCGATAGCGTAACTCTTTGAAACCGCATATCTATATAACTTTTTTCTTATATATTTATTCGCATCATATACAAATTAGAGAGTTGTTAAGTTCAATAATTACAACATTGTATTTTCACAACACTGTATACAGAAAGGAATCCTTACCTATATTGCCCTTTTCTTGCACTATTTTATTGAATGATATATTATTGATAATATGTGTAATGCCGGTTAAACATGTAAATTCAGTTTGTTATGCTGTCTATATAGTCACTGAAGAAGTAAAACATTTACACTTTAACTTGTACTTGCAGATTACGGAGGTGCTGTGTGAAAAATCAAAAGAGCAATATACTTTTCTGCGCTACCCTTTTGATGTGTCTGCTAACCTGCTTCGGGATATATTTTTACAGAAAAGATGCCGTTTCCCGAGCTACGGAGCTGACATATCAGAGGCTTAGCGACTCTGTCTTGGAACAGAGCCTGACGTTTAATGCAAAAATAACCGGACAGTTTGCGATTCTGGAAACAATGGCCGAGTCGCTGACTTAAAGCGAAATAAACAATAAAGCTCAGCTTGTACTGAGAATGCAGGACATCATAGGTTCATCATACTTCTATCATATCGGTTTTATAACCCCGAACGGTGAGGGATTTGTTCAGGACGGTACGGACATCAATGTAAAGGACAGAAAATATTTCCAAAAGGCGATATCGGGCAAGAGCTCCGTCGAAATGATTACCTCTGACAGAGCTGTCGGCGCGCCGAAATTTGTACTGTCTATCCCCGTCATAAAGGACAGAAAGACTATAGGCGTCATGTTCGGCAGCTACAGTGAGAAAATGTTTAAGAAACTCTTTGTGATAAGGCCGTTAGGCGGCAGCGGCATATCCTTTATATGCGACTCGGCGGGAGAGGTCATTTTGGGCAGTGACTCTCCAAAGTGGATCTTTGCAAAGGGAATGCCTTTCTCCGGGGCATCAAATATTTTTGACGGCTACAGAAATGTGACTTCAACAGGCGAGCGCACTATAAGCGATGTGGGAGTGGACCTCGCTTTCGGAAAGCACGGAACCTACGAATACTCGTATGAAAACTACAGCAGGTACATAATATATGAGCCTCTTGGTATAAACGACTGGTTTATTTTTAACGCGGTGGACGGATCTACAGTAGACAGCATCACACAATCATCGCTGAAAATACCGTTTATTCTCATTTTCGCCATGGCAGCGGGAATGTTCTCCATTGTTGCAATTGTCATCTATATGGAAACACGCAACCGGAAATTGCTTGAGGCGGAGGGCGAGCGTCTGCGCATAAGCGAACAGGAGTACAAAATTGCCGCGCAGCAGAGCGGTAAAATTATAGTTCGCTATGACATAAGAACCAAAACTGAGTACAGGGATGGTCTGATCGGCGGAGTCGTATTCAGCGAGTCTTCCGTTACGGAAAATGTCCCGCAGGTTTATGTGGAGTCCGGCAGGATAGACAAGGACAGCATTGAAGAGTTCCTTAATTTTTACAAAAAAATGGAAAATGGTGAGGAGACAGGAAGCTGCATAGTAAGGATAAAATGTGCGGACAAAGAGGCCTTTGCGTATTACAAGGGAGATTTCACGGTAATATTCGACGACGAAAAAAAACCGTATCACTCAATAATATCTTTTCGGGACTACACCGAGGAGAGGGAAAGAGAGCTTGCTTACGGTCTGCTGCGGCAGAGCATATCCAAACTTCCCAAGGACAAAACTATGTCATTTGAACACAACCTGACGAAGGACACGGAGAGAACTGCTTCATCCACATTCGGCCTAACAAAAGAAGAGTGGGAAAAAAGCACTTTCAACGAAATTTCCGCCCTTGTCGCAGCGAAACAACTGCACAGAGAAGACGCTGCGCAATTCGTCGCTTTTGTAAACAAAGAGAGAGTACTTGCAGCATTTTATAACGGAATAAGCGAAGAGACGGAAGATTTCAGAATGAAACCGGCGGGGCATAAAAAGTACCTCTGGTACAGAGTGACCCTGCGCATGGGAGAGTATCCAAGCACAAAAGATGTCAAAGTCTTTATAACCTTTGAAGATATAGATGAAGAAAAGAGAACCGCTCTCCGACAGCAGGAGCGTCTGAAAGAAGATCCTCTGACAAAGATTCTGAACAGGGGAGCTTTTGCGGAAAGGGTAGAAGAGATAATAAAAGAAGACCCATGTGCCAAACATGCCGTCATAATGATAGATTTGGACAACTTCAAACTGGTAAACGATAATTTCGGGCATGTAAGGGGCGACGAAGTGCTTACGGAGACAGCCCAAAAACTCGCATCTATGCTGCGTTCCGGTGATGTAGTTGGCAGAATAGGCGGAGACGAATTTATGGTATGTCTCAAATGTGTGCCTGACAGAAATGTGATAGAAAAAAGAGCAAAAAGTATATGTGAAAATCTCGTTACGGAAATTTCTCCCGAAGTAACAATATCCGGAAGCTTGGGAATAGCCATGTATCCGAATGACGGCGTAATTTTTGAAGAGCTCTATCAAAACTCAGATACGGCTGTCTACAAAGCAAAAGATTTGGGAAGAAACTGCTGGGAATTTTACAGCAAAAAATAGAGAGCCCGAAAAGAGATAGCCTGTTCCCTCGGGGGTTCAGGCTATCTCTCTGCTGTGCGGAAATATGCCGCGCCGAACTCCGGTTAAGGCTCTACAGCCATCGAAGCGCCCTCCGACGCCGACGTGGCGAGCTTTGCATAGAGCGCGAGAACTCCGCTCTTATGCGTCTGCTTCGGCCTCTTCCAATGCGATAACCTCTCTGCCACCTCTTGTTCAGAAACCTCAAGATCAATCTTCTTATTCTCGATATCTATTGTTATGATATCTCCGTCGCGCACGGCGGCTATAGGCCCTCCTTCTGCGGCTTCAGGCGAAATATGCCCCACGAAACAGCCGTTATTCGTCCCGGAAAACCTTCCGTCCGTAACGAGAGCCACCTTCTTCGCGAGACCCCGCCCATAAAGCAGCTTCATCGCGAAATACATCTCCCTCATACCGGGCCCGCCCTTGGGACCTTCGTACCGTATCACAATCACCTGACCCGGCGCTATCGACCCCTTCAAAATAGCGTCGTTGGCATCTTCCTCCCTGTCAAAAACAACGGCGGGGCCGGAAAAACGGTACATACTCCTATCCATGGCAATGGGTTTCGTAATCGCGGCGGCGGGAGCCAGAGAGCCGCGCAGCACAGCGAGCCCCTTTGAGAAACCGAAAGGCTCCTTCACCGTTTTAATAACCCTTCTGTCCACGGGAAAAGGGTTCCTCCATAAATCCAGATTTTCACCTACAGTGCGCCCCGTCACGGTCATACAATCCATATTGATGAGAGCTGCGAGCTCCTTCATAACCTGAGGAATCCCGCCCGCCCTGTGAAAATCCTCCATATTATACTCTGATGCGGGATTCACCTTGGCAACAGACGGAATCCTCTCGCTTGCCCCGTCATACAAATTCATCATAAAATCCGCCGAAATTCCTATCTCGCGCGCGATCGCTGAAAAGTGCATAAAACAATTTGTCGAGCCGCCGGTCGCAATCGCAGTACAAACCGCATTCTCAAGAGACCTTGCATTGATAATATCCCTCGCCCGTATTCCCCTGCGCACAAGCTCGACGATTGCCCTTCCGCTCTCCTCGCCCGCTCTCAGACGCTCCGCGTTGTTTGCCGGAATAAGCGAAGAACCGGTGACGGACATTCCCATAGCTTCCGCAGCGGCTCCCATTGAATTTGCCGTGCCGTAATATGCACACGAACCGCAAGATGGACAGGAATTATTCTCCAACATATCCAACTCATCTTCTGCAATTCTTCCTGCGCCGAGCATACCCACCGCCTCCGACACGGAAGTGGAATCGGAAGCTCTGCCGTCAAAAACGGCTCCGCCCCGCATCGGCCCTCCCACAAGCATAACGGCGGGAATATTGAGCCTTGCCGCCGCCATCAGCATACCTGGAACAATCTTATCGCACGAACCGAGCAGGACAAGCCCGTCAAGCCTGTGAGCCTCCGCCATCGCCTCTATATCATTTGCGATAAGGTCGCGAGTGGGAAGAATATACTTCATACCGACATGTCCGCATGCCTGCCCGTCGCATGCACCGATAACCCCAAACTCAACGGCGCTGCCTCCCGCTCTGTAAATACCCTTTCTTACAAAATCCGCAAGAGAACGCAAATTATAATGCCCCGGAACAAGCTCATTCCACGAATTTGCGATACCGATAACAGGCCCCTTCAAGTCGCTGTCAGACCACCCCATAGACTTATAAAGCGCCCTGTTCTCTCTGAACATCGGATCCTCAAGAATCTCCGAACTCCTGAACGTCACAATAACCATCTCGATTCAAAATAGGTTTTAAGCCGTATCCGCTGTGAATATAGTCTCTGCCGGCTCTTTTGTCTACAAAAGGCGCATCGCGCAGGCGCTGTGAATAATAATTTCTCTTATAGTGACATTAATCGCATCGATATTGCATTTTGTGAGCCATAGTGCTAGAGTCTGAACTATAAGTCTTATCCATCAAAGGAGAACGATAACATGCCAAATTCACAGGACAGCAAAAAGCAGGGGCAGAGTACAAACGTGAACATCAGTACCCCCCCCGACAAAATCTAAGATAGTTTATTTTCTGGTCTTTCTTCTTCTCATAGCGGCGGCATCCTTCACAGCGGCAAACGCCTACTACGTAAAGCCATCCTCAGCAGACGGTGAGGTTCGCATAATTGCAACATCGGCCGACCTTGCAAAATTCCGAGACGACGTAAACAACGGCAGCTACGACATCAGCGCAAAACTAGCAAACAACATAGACATGGGAAGTGCGGACTGGACTCCTATCTATAAATCAGATGATGCAGATGATGAGGCAGGCTACCAGGGCACATTTGACGGCAAAGGCTATATGGTTGCATACAGGATAACCTCCGCTGCTGACTACGATGTTAAAGGGCTCTTTGGCGTAATAGGGGCAAGCGGCGATGTCAAGAACCTTACAGTGAGCGCGGATATCAAGCTCGGAAGCAGCGATGCACAATTATTTGGTGCTTCCATCGGCGCCATAGCAGGCAAAAACATAGGCAAGGTATCCGCCTGTACAAATACCGGAACAATTACAATAGTCGGCTATGGCAACAAGACCGGTGGTCTTATAGGGGATGACAGAGGAAGAATAGTAAACTGCGCCAATAAAGGCGCGACCTCGTCGTATGATCCGGTTTATCATAATTCATTCGCTCATACAGGCGGTATTGCCGGAATGGCTCTGGGTACTGTGCTGAACTGCATCAACAGTTCATCAGTATCAACTGAATCGGCATCATCTAATCAACAATATGCCGGAGGTACTTGGAATGCCATGATAATAAACTGTACAAATACCGGTTCTGTCGCGGCATCTGGTACGTCGCCGTGTGCGGGCGGCATTGCCGGCAGAAACGAAGAGAGCAGCACAATCGCAAACTGCACAAATACCGGTTCTGTAAAGGCGTCTAACACGAGCCCAAACGCTGGCGGCATTGCGGGGTGGAACAGTATGAACAGCACAATCGCAAACTGCATAAGCAGGGGGTCGGCAGAGGGATCCGGCAGCAATGGAAATTTGGGCGGTATTGTGGGGCATAACTCTAGCTCGGTAATCTCCAACGCCTCATACGTAAAGTCCGGCGATCTGCCGACTATTGGAAAGAGCAGCAATGCGTCGGCAGACAAAGTTATATCCCTCGACGCAGCTTCCTTTGAGGACGTCGCGGTGACATACATAATATCTGACGACTACACTCCGTCAGAGCGAAAGGACGCACTGCACATCACTGCTGCGCCGTACCTGAGCAAAGATGTCGTTGCGTCGGAGAATTACGCAAAATTCATCTCAAACAACGTGACAATCTCCTGCGACAAGGAACTGCTCTCCTGGAGCTACAACGGAGATGGCAAGTTTACAGTGACGGCGAAAAAAGAAATTTCGCAGGACCTCCCGATAGAGATACAAAATCTGGGCTACACAGACTTCGGCACAGGAGCCTTCAACGTAATAACAAGCACGGACTTCACGGTAAAAACCTACGTCCCTGCGGGAAGCCTGACACCATCGACACCGCGGACACCAAGCGGAAGCTCAGGCGGCTGCAGCGCAGGATTCGCCGCACTGGCTCTGCTCGGCATGATACCCGTTGTGTTAAAGAAAAAGAAGTAACAGGCAGATAAAAGCAAAAGCAAGAAATAAGCAAAGCCTCCGCCCTGACAGACGGAGGCTTTTGCTATATGGACAAATAATAAAAAAAGACGGGAAGAATCTCCCGTCTTTTTTTATTGACTTGCCGTTAAAAATAAAACCGGGCGGGGTGACATTCCCGCATCTCCTAACCTCTTGCGAGGGGCGACGGCTGCCCGTTCCGTCCTCGGGGTTTTACTTTTATTGACTATATAGTATAAAATAATGAATTCTATGTCAAGCGATCTTTGTCAGATATTTGTACCAGTGTGCCTGATTCTATAAATTTGTAGATTTTTGAACGGTTTACTCCATACAAAGACCTTACGAACAGAACGTCGTTGTTTGAAACTCTTACCGCTACTTTTAAGAACTCACCATCTGTGCCGTATTCTTTCACATATTCAATCGAACCATCTTTCGAGCTAACACCGACATAATCAGGCAGAGCGATTATGGCAGCTATATCTTTACCATACTTTGTATAGTCTGCGGGATTTTTTAAGTTCATATGGTCAATATTATTTGGACCGATAAGGATTGGGGCTTCTGCGGCATAAGGTAAAGAAAAAAGGGATATTATTTCTGCTGAAAGATTTCCTATAATTGCGTTTGCCAAGGCCCTTCCCCCTCTGTGTACAATTATAGCACGCTGATTTGGCATTTTCATGTTAAGGCGTCCGCAAAAGAGAGAAGGTTTTAGAGATGTTGCTTAGTGCACTGTGAGCTTATTTTTGTACTGTGATTTTTGAATTTGTGCGCTTTGTAAGTTATTCGGGAACAAGAATAGTCCCCGGCGTGTCTAATTTATACAGGTCGGTGTGGAAACGAAAATCAATAGCGCCTTTATACGTTTACGGACATTGCATCGGCCGGCGCTTTCTTATCCTTTTATAATGCCTGTTTTTTCAAGCTTTACGGATATTACGGCGCAGAGGGCGGCTTTTATGATGTCGCCTCCTATTGTGCTAAGGAAGCCTATTGATAGTACCTTGAACAGAGACGCGGATGAGTTTTCCATGTAGAAATTGAGGATTATGTAGAGGTGTATGAGTCCGAATGCGTATGCCGTTATGACTCCCGCGAACGCCGCGGCGAAGCATCCCGGCAGTGTGAGTCTGCCCCGCGCTTTTTTCAGCCATGAGGAGATTGTTCCGCTTACCCACGCGCACGCTATGAAGCCTATTATGTATCCGAAGGACGGTGTGAATATGGCTCCTATTCCTCCGCCGCTTGTGAACACCGGGAGTCCCGCAAGTCCGAGCAGCATGTAGAGCGCCTGCGAAGCCGCTCCATGTTTTGCTCCGAGAACGATTCCCGCCGTCATGCAGACTAGCGTTTGCAGTGTGAAGGGAACAAGCGGAATTGGGATCATTATCCTTGTTCCGACTATTGTGAGAACCGTAAATATTGATATTCGAGTCATGTCGTTTATCTTCATGTCAGAGAATATAGACCTAAAGAAGTGTTCTGTCAACCATTTGGTATTATTAAGTTGACAAGTGTTGTTTTGCATACAGCATTGATTTTTTATCTGCTTGTCCGTTCGCCTGAGAATTTGCAGAAGCAGGATAGACATTATTAAACAGAGCCGCCCGTAGTTTTGATGGCGGCTCTGTATGATTGTGTCAGGGAAAATGAACTGTTTAGAGAATTGTTATATTTTTACTTTAGCGAGCGCTTGGGCGAGGTCCGCGATTATGTCTTCCGCGTCCTCTATTCCCACGCTGAGACGGATAAGCCCGTCCGATATGCCCGCCGCCGCTCTCTGTTCCTGTGTGAGCTGGCTGTGGGTTGTGCTGGCAGGGTGGGTGATGATTGTGCGCGAATCTCCCAGGTTTGCCATGTGTCCGATGAGTTCCAGACTGTTGATGAGAGTTTTTCCCGCTTCAACCCCGCCTTTTACGGAGAATGCGAGCATGCCGCCGCAGCCGTCCTTCAGGTAGACTTGTGCCATGTCGTTTTGCGGGTGTCCTTCGAGTCCCGGATAGCTTACGTGTGAAACCATGTCATGTCCGCTCAAGAACTTTGCTGTCTCCATTGCGTTTTCGCTGTGCCTTTTCATGCGCAGCGGCAGGGTTCTGAGCGAGAGGTGGAGAAGATATGCGTCGAACGCCGACGGTGTGCCGCCCATGTCGCGCATCACGGAACAGGCGAGTTTAGCGTGGAGAGCGGCTTTGCCGAAGTGTTCCGCAAAGGTTATCCCGTGGTATGCCGCGTCGGGCTGCGCAAGAGTCGGATATTTTTCCGGATAGTCCATCCAGTTGAAATTTCCTCCGTCCACAACCGCTCCGCCTATTACGTTGCCGTTCCCTGAGATGTATTTGGTGGTGGAGTGTACAACGACGTGAGCTCCCCATTCGATGGGACGGCAGAGAGCCGGTGTCGCGAAGGTGTTGTCTATTATTAGCGGTACGCCCTGACGGTTTGCGATTCTCGCGAGAGCTTCGAGCGGCGCCACATTCATGCTTGGGTTGCCTATCGTTTCGGTGATTATTCCTCTTGTATCGTCGTTTATGGCCTGCTCCACTTGGCAGGGGTGGTCGCTGTCCACCAAAATTGTCTCAACTCCGAAACGGGAAAATACGTTTTGAAGCAGGGTGAGTGTCCCCCCGTAGACTTTTCTGGATACGACAAGATTTGTGCCGGAGGAGCAGAGCGCCGTTATGAGGTGAGTGAAGGCCGCCTGTCCCGAGGAGGCTGCAAGGCATCCGACTCCGCCTTCAAGAGCGTTTAGCCCCTCTTCGAATGCTTCGACTGTGGGGTTTGCCAAACGAGAGTAGATGTAGCCGCTCTCTTCAAGGTTGAAGAGGCGTGCGGCATGTTCCGTGTTTTTAAATTGGTAAGCCGCAGTGGAGTAGATGGGAAGTCCCGAAGCTCCTGTCGTCGGATCGCACTTCCACCCGCTGTGGAGCGCCTTTGTCATCATTCCTAATTTTTTGCCCTCTGCCATAAAAGAACTTCCCCTTTCATACTTGCCTGTTTATCGGTAACGGCGAGTGTATATCATTTAATTCTAAGCTTACGGCAATGGGTTGTCAATTTTAAGCGCACAAAAAGCGCTGTTTTCGCTGCTTCCCTCTGTTTCCGATTCTCATTTGTACGGTGTATAATCAACCTTTATGCAAAAAATTTTTACGGAGCATCGGCTCTTGAGCGAGGTTTTTATTTTGGAATTTTTGACGGGTATACCGCTTTTCGGGAGTATCGCAAACGGGCTTATGATTGTGATGGGAGCCTTGCTTGGGCTTGCGCTGCGTTCGCGTCTGTCGCAGAAGATGATGGAGCTGCCGGTGCAGGGCATAGCTCTATTCGTCATTACTCTCGGAATATCTATGGCCATAGGCACAAAACACCCCCTTATAGTTATAGCCAGTATCGCAGCGGGCTCTCTTGCGGGCGAGCTTATAAATATCGAGGGTTTGATTGAGTCGGCAAGCAAAAAGCTTGAGGCAAAGTGCGGGAGCGGTGCGCAGGGGTTTTCCGTTGGGTTTGTCACGACGAGTCTCATCTATTGCACAGGTTCAATGGCGGTTCTCGGCTCTTTTGAAGAGGGGCTGGGCGGATATCCGTCGCTGCTTTTGGCAAAGGGGCTTATGGACGGGCTGACTGCAATAGCGATGGCGGCATCATTGGGATTCGGGGTGATTTTTTCCTCGGTGCCCGTTTTTCTCTACCAGGGAACTCTGACAGTTGCCGCTTCGTGGCTCTCGCCGTTCATGTCTGAGGCGGCAGTGTGCGAGATGACTGCAACAGGCGGTTTGATGCTGATGTCTATCGGCTTAAATTTACTGGGGCTTATGAAGATACGCGCGATGAATATGCTTCCGGGGCTTATTATCGCTGTTGTATTAGTGCAGCTCTTTGCAAAGTGAGTTCGGTTTTTGATATTACGGACGATAAATAGTTTTTTGTCTGTTTTTTGCGCCATGAACAGGAAACCTTAAGTATTTTTCATTCAAACACCTTTTATCCTAAAGTTTTTGTGTCCCAGAGTAACCTTGCTATTTTTTTCTCAAAGCGATACAATACAAATTGTTTAAATTTACAACTTTTTTCTAAAAATTTTGTTTTTACGCCAAAACACCCCTTTACTGCTCTTGAGAAGAGGAATACAATTAGCTAAGCGGAATA